>CALBSU010000788.1 GCA_937967285.1 uncultured Acidobacteriota bacterium | reverse complement strand
GCCGTCCAGCGCCACACACCCGCAGCTTTGGTAGAAGCAAAGCGGACGCGAAACGTGCGGCCTCCGTCCCAGAAGATCGGGCGGCGAATTGCAGTTCCGTCTTCGTGAATGAAATCGACCCGTGCTTCCACATCGGTATAGGGATTGGCCGATTCCCGCGCGGCAGTGAAGGTCAGTTCGACTTCCTGCCATTGCGGCGCTGCCGTGACGTTTTGAATACCGTCGATCCTCGGCGGCGCGAAGCACACTACGCTGATAACGAGCATAACCGCTGAAATGATTCCAGGGCGTATGAATGGGCTCATCAGTTTCCTTTCCTCATGGGAGCCGGCCTGACGGACAGCCCTTCGATGAATCGAGGCAGCGAGTTCTCCTGCTCAACGTAGCTTTCCTGCGTGCCCAGGTTTTCCCGCTGCTCTTTTTCGGTCAGTTGGCGAATAATGGTTTGTTGCCTGGCGAAGTCATCTGGTCGCTTCAGCTTGCTGTAGACTCTCGCCAACAGCACATGGGCCGGGATAAATTCCGGCCGCAGTTCGACGGCGCGCTCCAGCGTCGATAGCGCCTTCTCGACCTGCCCGTTGATCTGTTGAATTTGTCCCAACTGGTAAAGAATGGTGGCATTATCAGGTTTCAGGCGCAATGCATTGAGCAGGCAATCGGCGGCCTCAGGGTAGCGTTTCTCCTGTATGCGCAGCCAGCCGAGATACGCATTCGCGTGGTAATCGTCCGGATTTTGACGTAGGGCTGCCTGGAACTCGCCGGCTGCCTTTTCATATTCGACCAGCAACAGGTACGCATAGCCGATCTGAGTTTGAAGCGTCGGCAGCTTCTCGTTCAATCGTCTGGCCCGCGTCAACTCGTCGAGCGCGGCTTGCGCTTTCTTCCGTGCGTTCAGAATCGAGCCGCGCACGAGGTGGACTTCGGCGCCGGTCCTGCCACTCAGCGGCCCTTCCAGCAGAGCTTCCGCTTTATCGATCTCGCCAACACCGACATAGGCCGTTGCCAGCGTGTAAGCCGCTTCCATATTATTTGCGTTGACCTGTAACGCGGCTTCCAGTGCCAGAATGCCTTCCTCGATCAGATCGAGTTTCAGCCGGCAGAGCCCCAGCAAATGCAGCGCCTGCGGATGGCCCGGTTGCGATTCCAGCACTCTGACCAGTTCCCGATGCGCGGCCTCATACTGATCAGCTCGAAATCGGGCGAGACCGAGAAACAGGCGCACGGACGTCAGTTCCGGCTTGAGGTCGAGCGCCCTGTTCAACAACTCAATCGCCTTGTCGTTCCGCCCCAGATTCAGATAGACCAGACCGAGGTTCGCCAGAGCGTCCACGCGACTCGGAGACAGTTTCAGGGCCTCCTCATACGCCTGCCGGGCGCCTTCCAGCTCGCCTTTCTGCTGTAACTCGACGCCGCGGTTGAAATGCGACCGGGACGCGTCGGCCTGCTCAGCGGCCTGTGCAGAGCCGGGCAGCAAAAACAAGAGGATCATTGCAGCATGTATCAATTTTCCTCCTCGAGTACGGCTCGTTTCAGTGACAAAAATCCTGAGCCCTGTTCGGACTCAGGATGAATGGTCTCGATGATTCCCGGCGCGGGGCAGGTACGCGACCTGCCCCGCGATCCGGGCGCCTAGAACTCGAAACGCAGAGCGAACTGCATCTGCCGTTCGAGCCGCGCCGAGGTGACCTGCCCGAACTGGCCGTTGACCTGATTGCCCGCGGCGTCGAATCGAGCATTGTTGTCGACGCTCGCCCACTGGGTGTGATTGAACACGTTATACATCTCCCAGCGGAACTGGAGCCGCATGCCCTCGCGAATCGGGAAGTTCTTGAACAGTGTGAAGTCCGAGTTGTTTATCCCCGGCCCCCGGAAGACGTCGCGCGGTGCGTTGCCGAAATCGCCAACGCCCGGCGCGGCGAAAGCATCGGTATTGAACCACCTGGAGAAGCTGCGCTCGCCACGCCCCAGCAACGGGTTGCCCGTCATGATGACGCGAGGAGCATCGCCCCCGCCATGCCGATCCACTCCGTCAGTGCGGCTGAAGTTGATCCCCAGCGGGAATCCGCTCGAAAACGTCGTGATCCCGGCGATCTCCCAGTTGTGGAAGACGCCTCTGGCCAGCCAGTTTTCCCTGAAGGCCGGAATGTTCGGCAGCGAGTACAGAAAATTCGCCACGAAGACATGGGTTTGATCGTAGCCCAACTTCCCGTAGAGGTACGTGCGGTAATCCCGATAGATCGGCAGGCCGCCGCCGTCATTGTCGCTGATGCCCATCGCCTTCGACCAGGTGTAGGCGATGCCGTATTGCAGCCCTCTGGCATAGCGGCGATTGACCGCAACCTGCAGGGCGTTGTAGTTCGCATAACCCGAGTCCTCGACATAACCGATGTTTGCGAAGCCGGGAAAAGGCCTCAGGAAATTGTCGGGCAGCGGACGCCCCGTCGTCGAGTCTTTGCTGCTGTCGAGGAAGCGAATGCCCGGCGCCAGGGTGTTAATCGACCGGCTCTGACGCAGGTGACGGCTTGTACTCCCGACATAATCGACTTCGACGACCGTTCCGAGACCGATGTCCCGCTGTATGCCGACCGACCAGCGATAGACTGTCGGCACCTTGTCGAACTTCGGATCGAAAGACTGCGCGTCCGTCGGGAAGATCACCTGACCCGCGCTCAGAAAAGTGTCTATGCTTCCGTAAAATATGCTTGGACTCTCAAGAATCGGCGGCGATGTCGTCGTCGTCCACATCGACTGCTGCGACGAGAAGACCGTCTGCTTGGTGACCGAGATACCGCCTCTCAATGCCGTTTTGCCGTCTCCGATAACATCGTAGGCGAATCCCACGCGCGGCGCCACCTGGATCGGCGGACGCTCGCGGTACCCATCCGGATAGCTCGGATCGTTTCCCACGACCACACCGTTGAGCCGTGTGCCGGAATTGGGAACGATGGCGCCGATCAACGGAGCGGGCGCGAACTGCTGCGTGAGCGGATTCTGCGCCACGCGCCTGCCGCCGGGATCGATCGCCGGAACATAGAGCAGCGGCGCCTTGCTCCGATCATATCGACTGAGAGCCAGCGCCGAGCCCTCGCCATCCCGCAGCCGCCACGGAATGAATGAATAGAACCGTACCCCGAGATCGAGATTCAGTCGGGGCGTTACTTTCCAGGAATCCTGGGCATACCATTCCGCGGTGTAGATCTTCGCCCGGCCCAGTGAGGAACCGCTCGATTCGGCATAACTTCGGAAGTTCCCCAGCAGGGCGTTGGCGAAAGGATGGTTGCTGTCGAAGGGATTGTTCGCGTCGCGTGAAAAATCGAAAGACCCCATATGCCGGCCTGTCGCGGAGGATCGCGGCCCCTCGCTGGCATTGTTCAATTCGTAGTAGAAACCGAACTTGAATGTGTGGTTGTTCTTTACCCAGCTCAGATTATCGGTTATCCACAGTCTTTCATCCGCGGCGCTGATCGGAGTGCGCGGGTCGAAGTTCACAGAAGGCGAATTGGGAAGCCCGCCGAACTGCATCTGCGGAATGATCTTCAGCGGATTCGCCGCAGGGAACAACTGCCCCAGGCCTGACAGACCGAGATTGTCGCGCCGGACGTTGTCCAGATTGAACTTGTCGGTCAATGTTCCCAGTTCTCGAGCCTGGCTGTAACCGACATCTATCTCGTTTACCAGTGTCGAGGTGAACGTCCTGCTGTAACTGCCGGCATAAACGTTGTTCACGTATTCATAGTGATGCGGCTGCAGAAGGTAGTTGGCGCTGAAGGCCGTCGATTGAAACTGCCCCTGCAGATCAGAATTCCACCAGCGCGGGCGGAACGATATGCGGTCTCTTTCAGTCGGGACCCAGTCGATTTTCAACTGCGTCTGCTCTTTGGGCTGGTTGATTGTTTCCAGCGCACGATAATTGAATGCGCCTCTTGAGACGTTGCGATCCAGGAAATTCGGCGAAGGCAGAACCGACAGCAATTTCTGCCCAAGTGCATTGATTCTGGCTGCCGGTATGACGTTGCCGGGAAATGGCTGGCCGGTCAGCGGGTCTTTAACGACTATCAGCGCCCCGTTCTGGTCGAAACTCTGCGAAAAGTCGCCCTTTCGCTCCAGTTCAGTGGGCAGCGTCGATTGGTACGTCGGCCCGGGAAGTTTGATCCGCCAGTCTTCCCTGCTGACGAAGAAGAACAGCTTGTCTCTGTTCTTGTTGAACTTGCCGGGAATATAAATGGGTCCTCCGAGGGTCCCGCCGAGCGTGTTGAATCTGGTCAGCGGGCGGCTCAATCCCAGTCGGTTATTGAAGAAGTTGTTCGCATTGAACGATTCATGCCTCTTGAACCAGTATCCGCTGCCGTGAAATTCCCTCGTCCCGGATTTTGAGACGATGTTGACATTGACTCCCGGCAAACGGCCGTCTTCGGCCAGATAAGAGTTTGACCTGACGCTTACCTCCTGCACCGCATCCATACTGACGGAGATAGTGAAAAATGAGAGGGCATCGATATCGTTCCCCGGCTGGCCGTCGAGCTGAAAGTTGTTCCAGTTCTTGCGCAGCCCCTGCATATTGGCGGTTTCGGTTCCCCAGTTACCGCCGAGCGAACCGCCCGCTCCGGCATTCTGCGAGACCCCGGGCAGCACCGTCGTCAGCGATACGATATCGCGTCCTCTCGACATCAGGCCTCCGAGCTGTTTGTCCGTGACCAGCGCATTCTGCCCCGATGTATCGAGTTCGACTGCGGCTCCAGCCGTCACCGTCACAGTCTCAGTTACATTGCCAACATCCAGTTGCAGATAGCCGAGCGCCAGAGTCTGATTAGCGCTCAATATCAGGCCGGTTCGCTCCAGCGTCCTGTAGCCCTGCGATTTGACCTGAACGGTGTAGCTGCTGGGCGGCACGGTCGGGAAAACAAAGGATCCGGACTCGTTGGTGTTCGCCGTCAGCACCTCGCCAGTTCTAACGTTGGTCAAGGTGATTGAAGCATTGTTAACGACATTGCCTGAAGGATCAGCCACTGTTCCGGTGATTCGCCCCGAAACCTGCGCCATGGCTATTCCCGCAACGAGCGTCAACAATACGAGCGCCGATATCGCAAAGCGCCATCTGCTGATGTTCATCTGTATTTCCTCCGATTGGTGGTGAAGTTAGAGATAGACTGGCCCGTGCATTCAGACCGATCCTGTGGTTGTAAATGTCAATCCCAGCAAAGCCGCTATTTCTGTTTTTCTTTCTGTTTTTCTTTTTCTTCGAGCTCGCGGAAAATCAGCATTTCCCTGCGCGCCTCTTCCGCTCTTCCCAGCTTTTGATAAATGCCCATCAGCACGTAATGCGGAGTTTTTTCGTTCGGCGCCAGCCTGACCGCTTCCTGCAATGACCCAATCGCCTGCTCGTATTTCTCAAACCTGAGCAATGTCTGCCCGATCAGCGCATGCGCTTCCGCCAGATTCGGATTGATCGCCAGGGCCTGTTTCAGCGGCGGCAGGCATTGTTCAAACTGCTGTAATGAAATCAACAGCCGCGCCAGATAAAGAAACGGCATTTCGTTTTTGAATTCATTCTGTTCTGCTATCTGGCAGGCCTGACGATAGGTTTCGATGGCGTCGCTCTCTTTACCCAATTGCTCTTGCGCCACGCCAAGCACCAGGAACCCATCCAGATACCTCGGGTTCAGGTTGATCGCGATTTGCGCGCTTGTTACCGCTAGATTGAATTGCTTGTTAGTTAATTGGTGAAGGCTGAGGTAATAACGCGCCATAAAGTCACGCGGCGCCAGTT
>CALBSU010000787.1 GCA_937967285.1 uncultured Acidobacteriota bacterium | reverse complement strand
CGCGCGGCTGAGATCGAGTATGTCCTCAAACAGGGCGACATTCACACGCTCTTTATGATCGAGGAGTTCCGGGGCAACTCATACCTCGATTCGATTTATCAGGTCGTGCCCGGAATCCGCGAGATCGAGGACCCGCTCAATCAGCCGATAAAAACCGACAAGTTCCCTCATCTTCGTCACGTCGTGCTGCTCTCGAAGGAAGCCAGGCCGGGCATGTCGATCTACCGGCAGATCGAGGCGCTGGCCGATCGAGTCTCCGAAGAGGAACTGCTCGAACGGCAGGCGACGGTAAGTCCGGATGACATCGCGCAGATGCAGTTCACCAGCGGGACGACGGGATTTCCGAAGGGCGTCATGCTGACGCACCACGCGCTGGTCAACCAGGCGCACGTCGCCACAACGCGCGGAGAGCTCAAAAGCGACGAACGCTATGTGACCTCGATGCCGCTCTTTCACATCGCCGGCAGCCTCGGAGCGACGATCTATTCGATCTACCTCGGTTGCACGCTGATCCCGATGATCTATTTCGATCCGCTCAAGCAGCTCGAACTCTTCGAGAAGGAGCGCGGAACATTCACCTTCGCCGTGCCGACGATGCTCGTGGCGATGCTCAATCATCCGAGATTCAGCGAATTTCGGCTCGAAGACCTCAAACTCGTCATCACCGGCGCCACGCCCGTGCCGGTCGTGCTGATGGAACAGATCAAGGAGCGAGCCGGCGCCGACTGCAACATCGTCTTCGGCATGACCGAAACGACCGGCGCCGTCACGCAGTCTTTCAATCACGACAGTTTCGAGCTCAAATCGGCGACCGTCGGCCTGCCGATGCCGCATACCTCGATCAAAATCATCGACCCCGGTTCGGGCGAGGCGGTCGAAGTCGGCCAGTCGGGCGAACTGCTCTCGAAGGCTTTTTCGAATATGAAGGGCTACTACAACATGCCCGACCGGACCGCCGAGACCATCGACGGCGACGGATGGCTCCATTCGGGCGATCTGGCGGTGATGCATGCCAACGGGTATATCAACATCGTCGGCCGGGTCAAGGATATGATCATCCGCGGCGGAGAGAACATCTACCCCGCAGAGGTCGAGGCATTTCTGATGCGCCATCCGGCGATCGCCGAAGCCCAGATCGTGGGCATCCCGGACCAGTTCATGGGCGAAGAGGTCTGCGCTATGATCAGGCTCAAACCGGATCAGGTGCTGTCGGAAGAAGACATCATCGATCACTGCAAGGCATCGATCAGCCGCCACAAGGTGCCGAAATACGTCCGCTTCGTCGAGTCATTTCCGCTCACGCCGAGCGGGAAGGTCAAGAAATTCGAACTCAGACAACAGATCATCAGGGAGATGGGGCTGGAGGAGGTCTCAGGCCAGAAGACGGCCTGAGCCGCCCAGAATTCAGGCAACAACGGGGATTCAGTATGAAAACAGTAAGGATAGCCAACGGACAGGGTTTCTGGGGAGATTCGATAGATGCGCCGATTCAGCTTGTCGAGCGAGGTCCGATCGACTATCTGACTCTCGATTATCTGGCTGAGATCACCATGTCGATCATGCAGAAGCAGAAATCGCGCGATCCGAATGCGGGTTATGCGCGCGATTTTCTGTACGTGGCCGGCAAGGTGCTTCCCCGGTGCCTCGAGCGCGGAATCAGGATCATTGCCAACGCGGGCGGAGTCAATCCGGACGCGTGTGTTGCCGGCCTGAAGGAGGTCGTCTCAAGGCTCGGGCTGACCGGGAAGGTCAAGGTCGGCGTGGTGACCGGCGACAATATCATCGACAATCTCGACGATCTGATCGCCCGCGGCATCGAATTGAAAAACATGGAGACCGGTGAGCCGCTCTCGACGATCAGGGATCGCGTGCAAAGCGCGAACGTCTATTTCGGAGCCGGCCCGATGGCGGAGGCGCTGCGACTGGGTGCGGACATCGTGATCACGGGACGCTGCACCGATACGGGTCTCGCGCTGGCGCCGATGCTCCACGAGTTCGGCTGGTCGCTCGACGACTGGGACAAGGTCGCCGTCGGGACCATCGCCGGTCACATCATCGAATGCGGGGCCCAGACCACCGGCGGAAACTGCCAGGTCGACTGGGAGACCATCCCCGATCTGTGGGACATCGGATATCCGATCGTCGAGGCCGCCGAGGACGGGACATTCGTCGTCACCAAGCATCCGGGCACCGGCGGACGCATCACCGTCCCCGGCGTGACCGAACAACTGATGTACGAAATGGGAGATCCCCTCAACTACATCACTCCGGACGGCATCGCGGACTTCACATCGATCAGCCTTGAACAGGACGGCGAGAACCGCGTCCGGGTATCGGGAATCAAGGGACGCCCGGCGACTGACATGTACAAGGTCTCGATCAGCTTCTCTTCGGGCTTCAAGGCTGTGGGCGGGCTCATCTACGCCTGGCCCGATGCATATCGGAAAGCCCGGGCCGCGGACGCCACTCTTCGCCGCAGGCTCGAAGTTCTGGGCCTCGAATTCGACGAGGTGCTCTCGCAGTTCGTCGGAGTCAACGCCACGCATGAAGGTCTGGGAGGCGAGCCGTCACCAGATCTGGCAGAGGTTCTGCTGCGCGTCGGCGTCAGATCGCAGGATCGTGCCGCTGTCGAAAGATTCACCAAGGAACTGGCTCCGCTGGCGCTCAACGGCCCGCCGACCGTCACCGGCTTCGGCGGAGGACG
>CALBSU010000786.1 GCA_937967285.1 uncultured Acidobacteriota bacterium | reverse complement strand
ATCTCGCGTGAGATGCAACGCGATTCCCTTGACGCGCTCAGGGATCTGAACGAGCATCTGATGGAAAAGACGGGCGATCCGGAAATCGCCACGCGCATCAACTCCTTCGAGATGGCTTATCGAATGCAGGAGAGCGCTCCGGAACTGATGGATCTGAGTCGCGAGAGCCGGGCGACACTTGAACTCTACGGCGCCGAACCCGGCCGGAATACATACGCGAATAACTGCCTCCTGGCGCGACGCCTTGTCGAGCGAGGTGTGCGGTTCGTCCAGCTCTATCACGAAGCGTGGGATCATCACGGTCAGGTCCACAAGGGAACTCTCGCCCAGAACAAAGAGACCGATCAGGCCACGACCGCGCTGATTATCGATCTGCAGCAGCGCGGGCTGCTCGACGATACTATCGTGATCTGGGGCGGAGAATTCGGACGCACCCCGATGGTGCAGGGCGAACCGGACGGCAGCAACTCGCTGGGCCGCGATCATCACAACAAGGCTTTTACAATGTGGGTCGCCGGAGGAGGATTCAAGCCGGGTATCACCTACGGAGAGACCGATGAACTTGGTTTCAATGTCGCGAGCGACCCGGTGCACGTACACGATCTGCACGCTACGATTCTTCATTTGCTTGGCTTCGATCATGAAAAACTGACATTCCGTTTCCAGGGCCGAGATTTTCGGCTGACCGATGTGCATGGACTCGTTCATACCAACTTACTGGCCTAATCCCAGACTGTAAATGAATTGTTGAACTGAGCTTTGCCGGGAAAGTGCCGCGGTCAAACCCTCCACTTGATGAGAGTGGATTTTCCTGGAGACAAGAATGAAAATAGACAACCCTTCTCAGAAGATAGAAACGAGGTACCGATCTACTACAGCCTTTCTGGTCATCTGTTTCGTGTTGCTGGTGACACAGGTGATTCAGGGGCAGGTGCTGTACGGCACGCTGGTCGGACGAATCGAGGACCAGAGCGGCGCCGTACTGCCGGGCGCGCGTGTGACGGTGATCAACAGGGCGACGGGGCAGCAGCGCGAGGCCGTAGCCGACGAGAGCGGCGCTTATGCGTTTCGCGATCTGCAGGTCGGGATCTACGATATCCAGATCTCACAAGGCGGGTTCAAGTCCTACGCCAAATCCGGCATCAATGTCGCGCTCAACACGGTCGTCCGTGAAGACGTTCAGATGGCCGTCGGCGGCACAACCGAAACCGTGACCATCACTGCTTCGGCGCCCGTACTGCAGACCGACCGGGCCGATGTCAGCAACCAGCTCGACAAGACCCAGATCACAAACCTGCCGATCGGCGCCGGTCGCAATTTTCAGCAGCTCTACAAGCTGATTCCGGGCGCCTCCGCCCCGGCGGATGCGCACTCTGATGCGGGAAATCCGCAACGCGCGCTGGTCACCAACTTCAACGGCGCCTCATTTTCCAACAACAATACGAGGCTGGACGGCGCGACGGTCAGTTATCCATGGTTGCCGCACATCGTGGCGTACGTGCCGCCCCAGGACGCCGTCGAGACGGTCAACATCGTGACCAACAGTTTCGACGCCGAGCAGGGCATGGCCGGAGGCGCGGCAGTCAATGTCCAGATCAAATCCGGCACCAATGAGTTTCACGGCAGCATGCATGC
>CALBSU010000785.1 GCA_937967285.1 uncultured Acidobacteriota bacterium | reverse complement strand
GGTTGTGCAACAATATTCCTTCATGAAATAGTTTGCAATCAGCAAGAAATGCTTGACGATAGTTTGTTTTGAAAAAGTCAACATCCCGGTCGATGCTCTGGATCCCGCCCCGTCCGATATCCCTTTATACTTGAACGATTTGACGAAATAGGGCTATTATCCGGTCGTGTCATCGGGAGTGTGCTTCCGATGGCCGGGAGACATGGTTCCTCTCCCTCCCCCCCTGGTCCTTCGAGGAACACCTTTGCCATTGTCCCGACGCGCCGAAATGGCGTCCTGAGTGTGGATCAATATCCGACAGGCTGAAGTGATGAAGATCGAGAACGATCCTGTGAATGCCCTGACAGTCGACGTTGAAGACTACTTCCAGGTGGAGTCGTTTTCGAAGGTCGTCGCGCGGGAGGACTGGGGGGCGTGGGCGCCGCGGATAGCAGGCAGCACGGCCAGGATACTCGATCTGTTCGACGAGCATGGCGTGAAAGGGACATTCTTCGTGCTCGGCTGGGTGGCGGAGAGGAACAGGGCGTTGATCAGGCGGATCGCGGATTCGGGACACGAGCTGGCCTGTCACAGTTATTTTCATCATCCGATTCAGAATCAGGATGCGGACGGGTTTCGAGCCGATCTGCGCCGGGCGAAGGGGCTGATCGAGGATATTTCGGGTCGCGAGGTGACGGGGTATCGCGCGCCGACCTATTCGATCACGGGGAAGACCCGGTGGGCGTTGAGGATCCTGGTCGAGGAGGGATTCGAGTACGATTCATCGGTCTTTCCGGTCTATCACGACAGGTACGGAATGCCAGGAGCCAGACGGTTTCCGCATTCGATCATGACCGAAGCGGGCGAGATATTCGAATATCCGCCATCGACGCTGCGCCTGGCGGGCTGGAACATCCCTCTGGCCGGGGGAGGATATTTCAGGATTCTGCCGTACCGGTTTTTCAGATGGGGAGTGCGGAGGATCAATCTGGTCGAGCGCCAGCCGGCGATCTTCATGGTGCATGCCTGGGAGGTCGATGACGAGCAGCCACGGATCAACGGGGGGCTGCTCAATGATCTGAGGCATCGCAGGAATCTGTCTCGAACATGGCCCCGCCTCGGTCAATTGCTGAATGACTTCAGGTTTGCGCCGATTCGTGAGCTGGCGCGGCCTGTCAGTTCCAGTGTCGGTCTGAGCGACAAGACTGATCCGGGAGCCGGTGCGGTCTATGCGAGTCAGGACTGATGATCGGGAATCGGAAGCCGGAATGAAAGTCATGGGCGAAGAGTCTGATCGGGACGGGCTGACGGTTCGCCGCTTTGTCCCGTCCGATCGTCAGGCATGGGATGCCTGCATCGAGGATTCTCCCTCAGCGACAATGTGTCATCGCAGCGAGTGGATGAGCGTGATCGAAGAGGTCTGGGGACACGCCAACTACAGCCTGGTGGCGGAAAGCGAGGGGCGGGTGAGAGGCGTGCTGCCCCTCTTTCTGATCAGGAGCAGGTTATTCGGGACGCGGCTGGTCTCGACTCCGAACGCCGTGTACGGAGGGCCGGTTGCAGCGGACGGGAGCGCGAAGCGGAGGCTGGTCGAGGCGGCGCTCGATCTCGGCAGGGAATTGAAGGCCGACTTCGTCGAGCTTCGCGACTCGAGCGGATGGGAGAACGGGCCGTGGAGGATCGAACCGCGTCGTCAGGATCTCTATTTCACATTCGAGTGTGAACTGACCGAATGCGATGAGGATCTGATGGCTGCGTTTCCGCGAGATGTCCGTCGGATGATCCGCCTCGGCGGGCGGGCCGGTCTGACGGTCGAAGCGGGCGGCGCCGGCCTGCTCGAAGATTTTTACGGGATCTATTCGTCGAGCCTGCACCGGCTCGGGACGCCTGTCTTCCCGCGACGGCTCTTCAGGAGCTTCCTGTCGCGGTTCGGTCAGGACTGCGAGATCCTGGTCGTGCGTCACGAGGGGCGGCCCGCCGGCGCGGTCATGAGTTTCTATTTCCGCGACGCGGTCCTGCCCTATTTCGGCGGCGCGGATCCGCTTTATTACGGCTCCGGAGTCAGCAATTTCATGTATTTCGAGCTGATGAAGCGCGCGGCGAGACGGGGTTGCACTCGGTTCGATTTCGGGCGCAGCAAGGCGGGAACGGGCGCGTTCGAGTTCAAGCGTGGCTGGGGCATGGAGGCGCGGCCGCTGCCGTATCGTTTCTTCTCAATCGACGGCGGGCGGATTCCGGATCTCAATCCTCTCAATCCGCGCTTCAGTCTGATGATCGAAGTATGGAAGCGGCTCCCGGCGGGAGTCGCACGGCTGGCCGGGCCGCTGGTGGTCCGGAACCTGTTGTAGGTTTGTAACTGCTCAGCCCTGTTGCAAAAATAAATTAGACGCCAAGGCGCCAAGATGGCCAAGTTTTATTCAGGCAATGAAGATCCGGATCTAACCGATGTTCAATCGGCGAGATGGAGGAAGTGCGAGCTATCCCGCCCTGAATTCCATCTTGGCTCTCTTGGCGCCTTGGCGTCTAAATTTTTCTTCTCAAAGGCTGAGCGGTTACTTAGATTTTCATGAAGATACTTTTTCTGGCACACAGGATCCCTTATCCGGCGGACAAGGGAGACAAGATCAGGGCATTCGCCGAACTGAAGGCGCTGGCCGAACGCGGGCAAGAGGTTCACCTTTTCGCATTCGCGGACGATCCGGACGATCTTCAGTATCAGATCGATCTGAGCAGGTATTGCGCTGAAGTGCGCGTGCTTCGCCTGCGGAGAGCCGTCGGTGCGATCCGGGCGGGGCTGCATCTGGTTTCCGGCAGGCCGCTCTCGGTCGGCTACTATTCGTCGATCGCGATGAAGAGGATGATCGACCGGTACGCGCGTGAAATCGGTTTCGATGCGGCGGTTGTCTATTCCTCGACGATGTTTCAGTATGTGCCCGAAGGTCTGGCCGGCAGGACAGTCATCGATATGGTCGATGCGGATTCCGGCAAGTGGGAGGAGTATTCGAACCGATATCCGGGCTTCAGGTCGTTGATTTACGGAGTCGAGGGCTCGCGGCTCGGCCGTTATGAGCGTGAGATCGCGCGGCGCGCGGCGTTTACGATCCTCAGCTCCGAGCGCGAGGCGCGGGTTCTCGGTGATCTGGACGAGTTCACGCGGCGGGCGCGGCTGAGAGTCATGACCAACGGCGTCGACACTGATTATTTTTATCCCGGGGGGGCGGTCCCGAAGGTCAGGCCGCTTCTGGTCTTCACCGGGACGATGGACTATCGGCCGAATATCGACGGCGTGGTCCGCTTCGTCGAGGAAGCCTGGCCGTCGATCCGTTCCCGCGAGCCCGAGGCTGAATTCGCGATCGTCGGCCGGAATCCGGCGAGCGAGGTTCGCCGGCTGGCGATGCATCCGGGCGTCATCGTGACCGGGCAGGTCGACGATGTCAGGCCTTGGCTGCATCGCGCGACGGTGGTGGTCGCTCCGCTGGACTTCGCATTCGGGGTGCAGAACAAGGTGCTCGAGGCGATGGCATGCGGCAAGCCGGTCATCGCTTCGCCGGTGGCGGTTGCGGGGCTCTCAGTCGAGGACGGGCGCCATCTCAGAGTGGCGGCAACCGACGGGGAGTTTGCCGATGCGGTCATCGATCTTCTGAACGACGGGGCCGCACGCCGGTCCCTCTCGCTGGCGGCGCGAGAGTTCGTCGAGCGGGAGCATCAGTGGAGCAGAGTCCTGACGACCTTCGTCAGGCATGTCGAATCGTTCGGCCCGGCGGCCTCGGACGGAAGAAGCGCGGTCTCGATCCATTCCTGAACAAGATGAGGATACTCCACGTACTCGACCATTCCCTGCCGTATTTCAGCGGATATGCGTTCAGAAGCTACTATCTGCTGCGCGAGCAGAAGAACCTCGGGCTCCATCCGATCGTGGTCACCTCGCCGAAGCACGAGGATTTTCAGAGTCCGATCGAACTGGTGGACGGGATAGAGCATTTTCGGACGGTCTGGCCGGAGTTGACCGCCTCGCCCAGGTTTCACTCGGCGCCGATGATCAGGCAGATGTCCAGTCTCAACGTGCTGACCAGAGAGATCACGCGGCTCGGCGCGGAGTTCGGGGCCGACCTGATTCACGCCCATTCGCCCTCGGTCAACGGCATGGCCGCCGCCAGGGCCGCAGCCCAGCTCGGCATCCCCTGGATCTACGAACTGAGATACTACGATGAAGACGCCGCCGTCGACAGGGGCAAGATCAGGCACAATTCGATCAGGTACCGCGTCTCGCAGCGTTTCGAGCAGAGCGTGCTCGATCAGGCTCCGCGGATCGCGGTCATCAGCGCGGGCTTGCGCAACGATCTGAAGTCGAGGGGCGTCGCCGAGGCGAGGATATTCGAGGTCCCGAACGGCGTCGATCCCGATCTGTTCGAACCTCTCCCGCCGGATGCCGCGCTGGTCAGGCGATATCAGCTTTCGGGAAGAATCGTGATCGGATTTATCGGTTCGCTCTATCGCTACGAAGGCGTCGAGCAGCTCATCACGGCGGGGATCGAACTGCTCGGCAACCGGCGCGACATCAAGCTGCTGATCGCGGGCGACGGCGAGATGTTCGATCAGCTCAACGGAATGATTCCCGAATCGTTGCGCTCCGACATCCTGCTGACGGGAAATGTTCAACATAACGAGGTCCGGCGGTACTATTCGGTCATGGACATCATGGTCTATCCGAGGATCAGGTCGCGGCTGACTGATCTGACGACGCCTCTCAAGCCGCTCGAGGCGATGTCGATGAGCAAGCCGGTGATCGTCAGCGATGCCGGGGGCATGCTCGAACTGGTGGTCAACGGAGAGAACGGGCTGGTCTACCCCGCCGGACGGACCGATCTGCTCGCGGCCCTGATCGGCAAGGTAGCTGACAACGCGGCCGGCGGGCTCAAACTGGGGCGCCGGGCGCGCCGGTTCGTGATCGAGAACCGCGACTGGCGACGCATCGTCACGCGATACCTCGACATCTACGGCGAACTGACCGGCCGCACGAGCGGCGCGCGAAAATAGTCTATGCTTGAAACCCGGATCGAATGGAGCGACAGTCTGGCGGCCCACCTGCGCGAGCTGGTCCGTTATCGCGAGCTGTTGTGGCAGATCACGCGGCGGGAGATCAGAGTCAGGTACAAGCAGAGTCTGCTGGGGATGATCTGGGCGGTTGTCCAGCCGCTTTCGCTGATGGTCGTCTTCACGGTCTTCTTCTCGTGGTTTGCGCGGATGGAGAGCGAAGGGATTCCGTATCCTCTCTTCTCCTACGCCGCGCTGCTACCGTGGAGTTTTCTGGCGAGTTCGCTCACCTCCGCGGTTCCGAGCCTGATCGCGAATTCTCACATCATCACGCGGATCTACTTTCCGCGAGAGATCATCCCGCTGGCCTCCGTCCTGGCTGCGCTCTTCGATTTTCTGTTTGCGGCCGGGGCATTCGTTCTGCTCATGGTCTGGTACGGGGTGGCGCCGACGCCCCGCGCGCTCTTCATTGTTCCGCTGCTGGTCGTGCAGGTGGCGTTCGCCGCGGGCGTCTCGCTGCTGCTTTCGTCGTTCACTGTTCTCTACCGCGATGTCCGCCACGTGCTTCCGCTGCTGCTGCAGATCTGGATGTTCGTCACGCCGATCCTCTATCCGGCATCGATCGTGCCCGGCAGATGGCGGGATGCGTATTTCGCGCTCAATCCGATGGCTGTGATAGTCGAAGGGTACCGGAGCGCGATCATACTGGGGACCGCGCCGGGGGCGGGTCGGCTGCTGCTTGCCGCTGTGGAATCCGCGGCGCTGCTCTGGGCGGGTTACGCATACTTCAAGCATCTCGAGAAGGATTTCGCCGACATCGTCTGATATGGAGATCATCTCGCTGGAAAATGTCTCGAAGCGATACCGGCTCAGCCGGCTCGGCGCGCGTTCGATTCGCGAAGAGCTGGCGCGGGTCGGCGGAAGGCTGCTCGGACGCAACGGGTCGTCCGACGATGACGATTTCCATGCGCTGAGCGATATCAGTTTCGCCGTCGATCAGGGCGAGGCGCTCGGGCTGATCGGCCACAACGGATCCGGCAAATCGACGGTGCTCAAGCTGCTGGCGCGGATCACCTATCCGACTACGGGAAGCATCGTTGTGCGCGGCTCCGTCGCTTCGCTGATCGAGGTCGGCGCCGGATTCCATCCCGAGCTGAGCGGGCGCGAGAATATCGACCTCTACGGTTCGATCATGGGCATGCGTCGCGCCGAGATCAGGGAGAGATTCGACCGGATCGTGGACTTCGCGGAGCTCGAACGATTCATCGATACTCCGGTCAAGCGATACTCTTCGGGGATGTACGTCAGGCTCGGGTTCGCTGTCGCAGCCTTCATCAACCCGCACGTACTGCTGGTCGATGAGGTGCTCGCCGTCGGAGATGCCTCGTTCCAGGCCAAATGCATGCAGCGCATCGAGGAGCTGCGCCGCAACGGCATGACGGTGATCTTCGTCTCCCACGATATGTCCGCCGTCGAAAGGCTTTGCGGGCGCGCGATCCTGCTCGAACACGGAAAGATCCTGGCCGACGGCCCGGCGCGGGAGGTGGTCGAGTTCTATGGCAGCAGGCAGAGGGGAGCAGGTAGTTCAGCATCGGAGTGATTGGATGGAAGACGGTATTGAATGAAATTGAGCGTAATGATCTGCACGCGTAATCGCGCCGGAGCGCTGGAAGGAGCGCTCGAGAGCATCCTCGCGAGCGGGATGACCGGGGAACATGCTTGCGAAGTGATCGTCGTCGACAACGGGTCGAGCGATGCGACGGGCGAGGTAGTGCGCCGGATGGCCGCGCGCTATGACCGCCCGATTCAATACGCCCGCGAGCCGCGACAGGGATTGTCGAGGGCCCGCAACCGCGCTCTGAGCCTCGCCGCCGGCGATGTCTTCGTCTTCACCGATGACGATGTCCGGGTCGCGGCTGACTGGCTGGACCAGATCGCCGCAGAGTTTTCGGCCGATCCTGATCTGCAGATGCTTGGCGGGCGCGTCCTGCCGGCGAGGGAGGGGCTTCAGAAAGTCGCCGTTCAGGAATCGGAGGAACGCCAGAGATTCAGTCATCCTCACGGAGGAACCTTCGTGATGGGAGCGAACATGGCCTTCAGGCGCGGGGTCTTCGAACGCGTCGGCAGATTCGACGAACGGTTGGGAGCGGGGCGCTTCTTCGCCGGCGCCGAGGAGGCGGACATCTTCTACCGCGGTCTCAAAGCGGGCTATTCGATTCTCTACGCGCCGAACGTGACGGTCTATCACGATCACGACAGGGTCACGGTCGAGCAGGCCTGCCGGCTCGAATACGGCTACGGCAAGGGCTGTTCGGCATATCTGGTCAAGCATGCGATGGGCGGAGACCGCTATGCCATGAAGATGGTCTACTGGCTGATCCACCGGCTGCCGTCGAGATGGCTCGCCCGGAACGCGCCGTCGCCCGATATCCTCGCGCGCCGGCGGGCGCAGGTTCGCGGAATACTGATCGGGTTGCTGGCTTCGCCTGCGCTGCTCTTCGAGCGGCCGGAGTAGAAAGATGAAGAGAGGGCTGCCGGAAAGATGGGTCGAAGCGCTGCTGCTCCCGGGAGAGGCCGGGATCGTCGAAAGCGGGCTGCGGGAACTCTCTGACTATTTCGGTATCAGCCCCGACGACGCGCGGTCGGCCTGTCTGACCGCGCTGGCTGATTCGAAGCGCGAGTGGGAGTCCGCTCCGCGCGGGACGGCCGATCAGATCATCGATTTCTACCGGCGGACGCGAAGTTACATCTTCGAGCATATCTGGTGGCATGCGACGGACATCGACGGCAATGCTGCGAACGTTGCGATTCTCGATTACGGCATCAGGTCCGGGAGCGGGCGCTATCTGGATTTCGGATCGGGAGTCGGTTCGAATGCGATCCTCTTCGCGCGGGCGGGGTTCGACGTGACGCTCGCCGATGTCTCATCAGGCATGCTCGATTTTTCGAAGCGCAGGCTCGAACGCAGAGGGCTTCGTGCGCGATACATCGATCTCAACAGCGAGCGCCTGCCGGAGGGCGGATTCGATCTGATCACGGCAGTCGATGTGATCGAGCACGTGCCGGATCCCGGAGGTGTGCTGCGGCAACTCGCGCTCGCTCTCAAGCCGGGCGGTCGGCTGATCTTCAATTTCCGCGCCGGATTCGATCCCGAAAGGCCGATGCATATTCTGGCAGGGGCGGGGCCGGTGCTGGGCAACCTGCGTCGCGAGGGCTTCGACGATATCTCATCGGACGACGATCTTCTGAGAGCTGCCGGATACACGATTGCGCTCCGCCGGGCGGAGGACGGTCTGCGGGACCTGATGCTGGGAACCATTGACCGGATTCGTTACGCGCGGCCGTTTCTCGGGCGCGCCGCCGGACGGGTGAGGCATCCGCAGGCGATCTATCTCGAACTACTGATCAGTGCGGCTGAATCGACTCCGCGCTGGCTGGATGTGGGTTGCGGCAGGAGCCTCGTGCCGAGCTGGCTCAAGGGGGCGGAGGAGGCGGAGATGCGGTTTCGCGATCGGATTCCGCTGCTTGCCGGCGTCGATCCCGACCTTGAAGCGATACGCGAAAACCGCGTCTGCCAGCTCCGCGCCTGTTTCGACGGGTTGCGGCTGCCGTTTGCGAACGGGAGTTTCGATCTGGTCACTGCCAACATGGTCTTCGAGCACGCAGACCGGCCGGATCTGCTGCTCGCGGAGATCGCACGGGTTCTGAGCCCCGGCGGCAGGCTGCTGATTCTGACGCCCAACTGGCTCGATTTCGTGACGATCGGCGCCCGGTTCGTGCCTCAAAGGTTTCAACGCGCAGTGGTCTCGAGGATCGAGGGGCGCGCGGAATCCGATGTCTATCCGACACATTTTCGATTCAACAGTCCGGCGACGATCGAGCGCGGATTGAGAAGCGCGGGCTTCACCGGAAGCAGCATCGAGCTGCTCGAACATCCAGACATCTACGGCCATCTGCCGGTCATCTCGCGCCTCGAATCATTCTGGCACCGGATTGCCGGCGCGCATCCGGCTTTTCGAGGCGTCATTCTGGTCGATGCCCGTCGCGGAGGAGAGCTATGAACGGCGATCCCCGCATCAGCGTGATCATTCCCGCGTACAACGTCGAGGATTACATCGTGGATACGCTCGATTCGCTCTTCGCCCAGACGCGGACCGATTTCGAGGCGATCGTGATCAACGACGGATCGACGGACCGAACCGGAGAGCGCATCGAACAGTTCCGGTCGCGGATCAGGTACATCAGCCGGGAGAATGGCGGCGTGATGGCGGCGCGGAACGCCGGGCTGCGCCAGGCTCGCGGCCGATACATCGCGCTGCTCGACGGCGACGATCTGTGGGAACCGGAATTTCTCGAGATTCTGGCCGGCATGCTCGACGCCGATCCCGCGGCCTCGGTCGCATTTCCGAATGCGATCTTCCACGGTTCGCCGAAGTTCGACGGCCGGCTTTATCAGGACGTCTATCCGGCGACCGGGCCGATCACTTTCGACCGCGTGCTGAGGCGCGAATGTTCGATCTTCGGCTCGCTCGTCTTCCGGCGGAGCGCGCTCTACGCGGTCGGACCATTCGACGAAGCGCTCGAGGGGCAGGGCGCGGAGGATCTCGATCTCTGGCTGCGCATGCTTCAGGCCGGCATGAAGTTCATCCACACGACGCGGCCTCTGGTCCGTTACCGCTGGCGCAGCGATTCGCTTTCGAGCAGCGGTTTGAGCCAGTTGCGCTGCCTCATCTCGATGTACCGCAAGTTCCACGAAGCGCCTCAGACGACCGCCGATCAGCGCGACTGGATCGCTTCCCGGCTGCCCGAACTGACGGGAATGCTCGACCTGGCCGAATTCAGGGATGCGCTGGCGAAGGGCGATTACCCCGCCGCACTGAGCGCGCTCGAACGCGCTGATCGTCATTACGACAGGCCGAAACTGAAGCTCCTGCTCGCCGGACTGAAAATCGCGCCGCGTGCGGTCAGGTGGCTGGCCGGGCGTCGCGATCGCTAAAGCTCCGATCCCATGAGCGATGATCGAATCAAAATACTGCACGTCATCGATTCGCTGGCCGTCGGCGGGATGGAGCGGGTCGTGATCGATGTCGTCAACGGACTCGACCGGGATCTCTTCGATCAGCTCGTCTGCACGATCTCGCGTCCCGGCGAGTGCGCGGATATGCTGCGCGCCCGCCTGATCGACCTCGGGAAAGGGGATGGGGCGGATTATCTGATTCCCCTCAAACTGGCTCGCGTGATCGGCGAGCATCGGCCTGATATCATTCATTCCCAGAGCCTGTCGGGGATCGATGCGGCGCTGGCGCTGACGCTCGCAGGCGGCTCGCGCCTGGTGCAGAGCGAGCACGGTCGCAGCTTCCCGCACATCGCGACGGAACCGCTCAGGAGGCGTCTGGCGCGCCGTTTCGTCTATCACCGGGCGGACGCGGTCTTTGCGGTCACCGCCGAGTTGCGCGACCATTATTGTCGCCTGACGGGACTCCCGCGCGAACGAATGTCAGTCATTCCGAACGGAATCGATCCGCGTCGGATCGATCCTGCCGACGGCAGGGAAGTCCGCTCTGAACTTGGGATCCCCGGCGATGCTTTCGTGATCGGTACAGTCGCGCGGCTTGACCGGACCAAGGACACGATGACATTGTTGAATGCGTTTCGTCTCCTCGCCGGGGACGACAGGATGCGCCTGCTCATCGTCGGTGACGGCGAAGAACGCACGGCGCTCGAGCAGGCGGCCGCCGGCATCCCGGTGATCTTCACGGGCATGAGAATGGACGCTCCGCGGATGTTGAGCGCGATGGACATCTTCGCCCTGCCGTCGCTGTCCGAAGCGATGCCGATCACGGTGCTCGAGGCGATGTGCGCCTCGCTGCCCGTCGTCGCGACGACCGTCGGAGCGCTGCATGAAATGGTCGTTGAAGGCGTGACGGGATATCTTGTTCCCGTCCGCAGCCCGGATGCGATAGCCGGGAAGCTCGGTCTCATCGCGCAGTCGTCGGACAGAGGACGGGAGATGGGGCGAGCCGGCCGCGAGAGGGCTCTGCGCGAGTTCACGCTCGACGCGATGCTCGGCCGTTACCGCGATCTCTATTTACAAATGATGAAATGAGGGAGAAGAGAAATTTTGAGAATCACGCGTGTCTATACCAAATCGGGCGATCAGGGACTGACCTCGCTGGTCGATGGAAGCAGGGTCAGTAAAGCCGACGCGAGGGTCACCGCCTACGGCGAAGTCGACGAACTCAATTCGTGGCTCGGACTGATCAGGGTCAAGCTGTCGGATCCCGAACTTGACGGGGCGCTCGAAAGGATACAGAACGAGCTGTTCATCGTCGGAGCCGATCTGGCCAGTCCTTTGACCATCGAGGTGCCGCGCATCGCCGTGGCGCACGTCGAAGACCTGGAAAAGCTGATCGACAGCCTGCTCGAGGAGCTCGAACCTCTGAAGGAGTTTATTCTTCCCGGAGGCAGCGAGGTTGCAGCGATGATCCACGTCGCGAGGACGATCGCCCGGCGCGCCGAGCGCCACTTGGTGACGCTGGCATCCGAATCGGAAATCAACCCGCAGACCGTCATCTATCTCAACCGGATGTCCGACCTGCTCTTCGTCATGGCGCGGATCGCCAACAAGCGGACGGGCGTCAAGGATATCTCTGCGAGTTTCAGCAAGCGGAGCGGCACATCCTGATCCCGCACCACAGCCCATGCGCCAGATACTGGTCCTGACAATCGTCTTTCTGCTGGTGCCGCTGGCTTTCTTCGCGCCGTTCGCAGGACTGATCGGATACATCGGGATCGCGTACGTTCGCCCGCACGAATGGGCCTGGATGCCGACGGCGCAGATCTCGCTGGCGGTGGCTCTGGCCACGCTCTGCGGTTACGCGATCTTTGAACTGACGCGGCGGTCTCCCCGGATCATCCCGAACGCGCTGATGGTGCTGCTCTGGGCGCAGATCGCCCTGGCCGGCCTGCTCGCCATCTCGCC
>CALBSU010000784.1 GCA_937967285.1 uncultured Acidobacteriota bacterium | reverse complement strand
GGGGGGGGGGGGGGGTGGGGGGGGGGGGGGGGGGGGGGGGGGCTGTGGGGCGTGCGTCGGGGAGGAACTTTCCAGAAAGCATTGCAGCTGCCGCTTCGGCATAAATGCGATGCTCTTCGGTCAGAATTCGTTTCGAGAGGGATTCGGCGGTGTCGCCATCGAGCACGGGAACGACGGCCTGCCTGACGATCGGGCCGTGATCGAGCTTCTCGTCGACCAGATGGACAGTGCAGCCGGTGAACTTGACTCCGTAATCGAGAGCCTGCTGTTGAGCGTCCAGTCCGGGAAATGCAGGCAGCAGGGAAGGGTGGATGTTGAGAATTCTCCCCTCGAACTCACGTGTGAACCAGGGCGAGAGCAGCCGCATGTATCCGGCCAGACAGACCAGATCGACATTGCGGCGTTTCAGTTCGGCGGCCATCGCCCGGTCATGCTCTTCCCGCGTGCAGCCGCGATGGCTGTGATGAAAAGTCGCGATTCCGCGCAGCCGCGCGGCTTCCAGTCCCGGTGCATCCTCGACGTTGCTGATGACGACGGCGACTTCGGCATCCGGGATGCGTCCGTCGGCCACCGCATCAGCCAGCGCGATCATGTTCGATCCGCGCCCAGAGATCAGAATTCCGATTCGTTTCATTTGAGTCGCAGGTTCGTCTCGAAGAGTTTGAGTATCCGTTTGTATTCGTCGGCCCAGCTCGACGGCTGGACGAAGCCGTGATCCTCGACCGGATATGCCGCCAGCTCCCAGTTCTCCTTGCGGAGCTCGATCAGGCGCTGGATCAGCCGGACGGTATCCTGAAAATGGACGTTGACATCGACCATCCCGTGACAGATCAGCAGAGCGCCTTTGAGCCCCTCGGCGAAGTAGATCGGCGAGCTGCGCTTGTAGCTCTCGTTGTCATCCTGCGGCTGGTTGAGGATGTTCGACGTGTAGCCGTGATTGTAGTGCGCCCAGTCGGTCACGGGGCGCAGCGCCGCTCCGGCAGCGAAGACGTCCGGTTCGGTGAACATCGCCATGAGCGTGATGAAGCCGCCGTAGCTGCCTCCGTATAAACCGATCCGCTTCGGATCGACTCCGTGCTCGGCGACCAGATACTTCGCGGCATCGACCTGATCGGTCAGGTCTTTCCCGCCCATGTGCCGGTAGATTCCCGTCCGCCAGTCGCGCCCGTATCCGGCCGAGGCGCGGTAATCGACGTCGATGACGACATAGCCGCGCTCCATCAGCAGGTGATGGAACATGTATTCGCGGAAGTAGCTGCTCCACCATTTGTGGACGTTCTGCAGGTATCCGGCGCCGTGGACGAAGATGACGGCCGGGCCGCCCCGCCTGAAGTTCGCCGGTTTATAAAGCCGCGCCGGAACCTCGACGCCGTCCCGCGCCTTGAACTTCACGATCGGCGGATCGATCCATTTGTGGCTGCGGAACTCGTCGGTCGGCGATGTCGTCACCTGTTTCGCCGCCGCGCCGGCGCGATTGGCGGCCAGGTAGAGCTCGGGCGGTTTGTTGCTGTATGAATGGACGATCGCCAGCGTCGATTCATCGGGCGAGATCGTCGCGTCGTTGTTGCCCGCCATCGACGTGATCCGCGCCCGCATCCCGCCGCTGACCGGCATCACGTAAAGATGGCGTTCGAACGGACTGCCCTCGCTCGAGGTGAAGAAGAACCGGGTCTTGTCTTCCGAGAGGCGGACATCAGAGACCTCGAATTCGCCCGTCGTCAACTGCCTGGCCGGGCCGCCGTCGATCGAAATCGAGTAGAGGTGCGACCAGCCGTCGCGTTCCGACTGGAAGTAGAGCGTTTTATTGTCGGGCAGCCAGCCGAGCGTGAATCCGCCGGGGCCTCCGACCCATGCGTCGTCGTGAAGATGATCGAGGATGCGCGTCTTGCCGGTCGCCGGATCGACGTGCATGATCCAGCGGTCCTTGTTGTCGGCCGAGCGGACGATGGTTGCGGCATTCCTGCCGTCCTCGGCCCACTGCAGGTTCATGATCCGCACTTCGCGGTCCTTGGGTTTCGCCGCCCTGGCGTCGCCTTCCTTCTTGTCGGCCGCTTCCGCCTTGAGCCCCGGATCGACGGTCTTCGCCTCGCCGGTCTCGACCTCGATCACCGCCATTCCCATCTCGCCCTGCGCGTCGCCCACCTTGCTGCGGCTCTGGATGTCCTCGGTGAATGCCGATTCGGTAACGTAGTTCGGGACGATCGTGTTCTTTGCGCCGTTCGGCCGTTTGATGACCGAGGCGGAAACGTACTTTCCGTCCGGCGAAAGCTGCAGATTGGCGACAGAGCTGCCGTTCGGAATGAACCAGGGCTTGCGCTTCTCGCGCTCCTTCCGCTTCTTCTCCTGCTCCTCGCGGTTCTCGGCCCGCTCGCGGACCGCCTCGATCAGAGTCCGCTCCTCTTTCTTGATGTACTCCTGACTGGCGGTGCCCTTCGGTGGAGTCGCCGGCGGAGCGCTCCCGGTCCGGATGTCCGTCAGTTGCGTCAGGTTCCCGCCGTCCAGCGACATGCTGTAAAGATTGTTCTGGCGCGTGAAGACGATCCGCTTTCCGTCAGCCGTGAACCGCGGGCTGTTCTCGCCGTCGACGGTGCTGGTGATCTGCCGCCTCTCGCCCTTCGCGTGATCGTAGATGAAGATGTCGCCTTCGTCGGTGAAGACCGTCAGCTTCTTGTCCTTCGACAGATCGCCTCCCTGCGGCGGCGCGGCCTTAGACTCGTCGTCGGTCAGGCGTCGCAGCCCGCTGCCGTCCCGGTTGACGACATACAGCGACGGCTCCTTCAGTCGCGCCTCGTCCGCCTGCTTCCACCGGAAGTAGACGCGGCTCCCGTCCTGCGACCAGTAGACGCGATTCGGCTCGTAGCCGACCAGCGCCGGACCGCGCATGATGCTGTCGATGGTCAATTCGAACCTGCGGGCCGGCTGCTGTGCCGCAATGCCCGGATTGATCAGCGCAATCAGGCAAAAAGTCGTGAGAATCTGTCTGAAGGGAGTTGTCTTCATAAATTGATGAACCGGATATAAGTAAAAAGTAAAAAGTAGAAAGTAGAAAGAGTTTTTCTTCCGCACTTTCTACTTTTTACTTTCTACTTTCTACTGAAATTGGACTTTCCCGCCGCCGTCGACAACCTCGCCGAGGATGTAATACGGCTCGCGGGCGAAGCTGAGCTGGTCCTTGACGAACTGGAGGAACTCCGCCGAAACGATGACGACCATGCCGATGCCGAGGTTGAAGGTCCTCAGCATGTCCTCGCGCGGCACGTTTCCGAGGCGCTGAATGAGGTCGAAGACGGGCAGCACGGGCCAGCTCCCCTCACGGATGGCGACGTCGACGTTCTTGGGAAGGATGCGGGGAATGTTCTCGACCAGTCCTCCGCCCGTGATGTGAGCCAGTCCCTTGATCACGCCCTCGTGTTCGATCAGCCGGTTGAGCGCCGGCAGGTAATTCTTGTGGGGTTTGAGCAGCTCTTCGCCGATCGTGCAGCCGAGCTCCGGCACGTGCGTGTCGATCTGGTATCCCTCGACGTCGAAGAAGATCTTGCGGGCCAGGCTGTAACCGTTGGTGTGCAGCCCCAGCGATGGCAGGCCGATGACGACGTCCCCGGCCGTGATCCGCGCCCCGTTGATGATCTTGCGACGGTCGACCACTCCGACGATGAAGCCGGCGATGTCGTATTCGCCTTCGCGGTAGATGTCGGGCATCTCGGCCGTCTCGCCGCCGAGCAGCGCGCAATCGCCCTCGCGACAGCCGCGCGTCAGCCCCTCGACGAGCTGTTCAACCACGTCGGGATCCAGCTTGCCGATTGCGATGTAGTCGAGAAAGAAGAGCGGGCGTGCGCCCTGAACCAGAATATCGTCGATGCAGTGAGCGACCAGATCGTATCCGATCGTGTTGTGGACGCCCATCGCGACCGCGATCTTGAGCTTGGTTCCGACCCCGTCGCAGCTCGAGACCAGCACCGGCTCGCGGATCTCGGCGAACGTTCCGTTGAACATCCCGCCGAAACTGCCGATCTCAGACATGACGTTCTCGTTGAAAGTCGTCTTCGCCAGCTTTCTGATCCTCGACGTCGCAACATTCGCAGCGTCGATATTGACGCCCGAGTCTTTGTATGTGATTGGGTCGCTCATAGCTCGTAAGTCCGGTCCTGAAGCTCGTGGTTGATCTTGTCACGGCGCCGTGATCTGGATCGCCGCCCCTTCCTCTCGCTCGCGCATCGTCTGACCCGCGTCGCCGATCAGCGTCGGATACTTTCCGGTATAACAGGCCGTGCAGTAGACCGGGCGCGAACTGCTGCTCCCGGAATCGCCGCAGGCTTCGAGAAGTCCGGTCAGGCTCAGATAGCCCAGCGAATCGGCGCCCAGAAAACGGCAGATCTCTTCGGTCGAATGCTGCGCGGCGATCAGCTCCTCGCGGGTCGGCGTATCGACGCCGTAATAGCACGGAGCGATCGTCGGCGGACAACTGATCCGCATATGGACCTCGCGCGCTCCCGCGTCCCGCATCATCTTGACGATCTTCTGTGAGGTCGTCCCGCGGACGATCGAATCGTCGATCAGGACCACGCGACGCCCCTCGATCAGGTCGCGCACCGGATTGAGCTTGATCTTGACCCCGAAATGACGGATCTGCGAGCGCGGCTCGATGAATGTCCGGCCGATGTAATGATTGCGCATGAGCCCGAAGCGGAACTTGAGTCCCGACTCCGCCGCGTAACCGATCGCCGCCGCCACTCCGGAATCCGGGACCGGCACGACGATGTCGGCATCCGCCGGACATTCGCGCGCCAGATATCGTCCGAGCAGATGGCGGCTCTTGTTGACGCTTCGTCCGAAGACGACCGAATCGGGCCGCGAGAAGTAGACGTGCTCGAAGATGCAGTGCGTGACCGGCTTTGACGGGAAGGGCTGATGAGTGTGGACTCCGCTGCTGTCGACGATGACGATCTCGCCCGGCGCCACATCGCGCAGATACTGGGCTCCGATCAGATCGAGGGCGCAGGTCTCCGAAGCGAAGACGGTCGCCGATCCGAGCTTGCCCATGCAGAGCGGCCTGAATCCGCGCGGATCGCGCACCGCGATGATCCTCTCGGGCGTCGCGAAGAGCATCGAATACGCTCCGTCGTCGTCGCTCAGCGATTCGGTGATCGCCTTGATCAGATCGCCGGTCTTCGAACGCGCGATCCGATGGAGCACGACCTCGGTGTCGGAGGTCGATGAGAAGATCGCGCCGTCGCTCTCGAGCTGGCGCCTCGCCTCCGTCGCATCCGGCAAATTGCCGTTGTGGCACAGCGCGATCTGCCCGTAACTGCAGTTGACCGCGAACGGCTGCGCCTCGTTGATGCTCACCTTGCCGGCCGTCGAGTACCTGACATGCCCGATCGCCGCGTTGCCGACCAGACGCGCCAGCTGATCTTCCTTGAAGATGTCGCTGACATGCCCCATCCCGCGCTCGGAGTGGAGTCTCTCGCCGTCGGATGAGACGATTCCGGCCGATTCCTGCCCGCGGTGCTGCAAGGCGTACAGACCAAGATAGGTCAGCCTCGCCGCCTCCTCGTGCCCGAAAATGCCGAAGACGCCGCACTCCTCTCGAAATTTGTCGAACATAATTGTTTTGGAACTACTTAGCCCTAGAGGGAAATAAATTAGACGCCAAAGCGCCAAGATAGCCAAGACAGAATTATGGGTAAGATGGCTATTGCTTCCTCCATCTCGCCGCTCGAACATCGGTCAGATCCGGATCTTCATTGCCTGAATAAACCTTGGCCCTCTTGGCGGCTTGGCGTCTAATTCATTTTCCTCAAGGGCTGAGCCGTACATTGTTTTTAGCTGCTCAGGATCTGTCTTTGCGGTAACCGGCAGTATAAACAATTCGGCTCCCGGGCGAAAGCGGGATCAGATCGCCGTGGCGCCGCCGTCGACTACGAAGATCTGCCCGGTCACGAACGAGCTCTCATCCGACGCCAGGTAGAGCGCCATTCCGCCGACCTCATCGGGCCGGCCGACGCGCGGCAGCGGCTGTGTCGCTTCGAGCTTCTTGACGTAGTTCTCGTTCTTCCAGAAATATTCGCTGAAATCGGTCTCGATCAGGCCGGGAGCGATCGCATTGACGCGGACGTTGTGCCGGCCGAACTCCATCGCCCAGTTCCTGGTCATCATGATCAGCGAGGCCTTGGTCGCGCTGTAGAGCAGGCCGCCCATCTGAGGCCGCAGCCCCGCGATCGACGCTATATTAATGATGGAGCCGCCCGTCTTCCGCTCGATCATCTTGGGAACCGTCTGACGGATCAGACGGAGAGCCGAGACGACGTTGATTTCGAACATCTTGGCGAACATGTCGTCGGTCACATCGAGCGCGGATCCCTGACCGATGTTGGTCGCGCTGTTGTTGACCAGGATGTCGACCGGGCCGAGCTGCTTCTCGGTCTCGGCCACCAGGGCCTCGAGCTGATCGGCGCGACCGACGTGGCATTCGACCGGCAATATTCTGCCGGGCAGCGATGCGAACTCCTGAGCCGTCGCCTCGAGGTTCTCCATCTTCCGTGACGCGATCGCCACATGCGCTCCGGCCGCAGCCAGTCGTTCGGTGATCGCCTTGCCGATTCCGCGCCCGCCGCCGGTGACGATCGCCACCTTGCCGGTCAGATTCGTTCCATTCATAGATTGCCGCTCCTTGATTCAGATGATGATGAGCAACGCTATATCCGATGTCCCGCACTGTCAAGGTTGCTCCGGAAATGGCTGTCTTGACAATGATTCCTCAGCGTCTGATACTGATTTTTCCGCAATACAAGCCGGATTTCATTCATTTCAACCATCAGGAGAGAGCGCGAGATGGAAGCTTCAGCGAAAGTTCAAACCAGCATTCACGACAAGATATACGTCAACGGCGAGTGGATTCCTTCGACCGGGAGCGGGATGATCGACGTCATCAATTCGACCACCGAAGAGGTTATGGGCAAGGTTCCCGAGGGCACGGCTGAGGATGTCGACAAGGCGGTCAGGGCCGCCCGCGCCGCATTCGATTCGTGGGCGGCGACTTCGGTCGAGGAACGGGCAGGTTATCTGCAGCAGATCTCAGAGAAGCTGGCCGCCCGAAAGGATGAGATCGCCGCGATAATCGCCAGCGAAGTCGGGATGCCTCTGCCGCTGGCGACCGCCGTCCAGGCGGGCATGCCGGCCATGGTCATGGGCTCCTACGCGAAGATCCTCTCCGAGTATCAGTTCGAGGAGAAGATCGGCAACGCCGCCGTCGTCCGCGAACCGGTCGGCGTAGTCGGCTGCATCACTCCGTGGAACTATCCGCTTCATCAGGTTGTGGCCAAGGTCGCGCCGGCGCTCGCCGCCGGGTGCACCGTCGTCCTCAAGCCGAGCGAGGTCGCTCCGCTGACCGCCTGGGTTCTGGCCGGAATCATCGACGAGGTCGGCCTGCCGCCCGGCGTCTTCAATCTGGTCTCGGGTCTCGGCCCCGTCGTCGGCGAGGCGATCGCCGCCCACCCGCATGTCGATATGGTCTCATTCACGGGATCGACCCGCGCCGGACGCCGCGTCAGCGAGGTTGCCGCGCAGACCGTCAAGCGCGTCTCGCTCGAACTCGGCGGCAAGTCGGCCAACGTCATCCTCGATGACGCCGACCTCGAAAAGGCCGTCGCCAACGGAGTCGGCAACTGCTACTTCAATTCCGGCCAGACCTGCTCGGCTCTGACGCGCATGCTCGTCCCGCGGTCGCGCCACGACGAGGCCGTCGCAATCGCCAGGCGAGTCGCCGAAAACTTCACCGTCGGCGATCCGAGGGAAGGGAAGTTCAAGCTCGGTCCGCTCGTCTCCTCTGCCCAGCGCGAACGCGTCGTCGGTTACATCAAAAAAGGCATCGAAGAGGGCGCCACTCTGGTTGCCGGCGGCCCCGACAGACCCGAAGGGCTCGAGAAGGGCTTCTTCGTTCGCCCGACCGTCTTCGCCGGCGTCAAAAATACGATGACCATCGCCCGCGAGGAGATCTTCGGACCCGTCCTTTCGATCATCCCGTACGAGGACGAGGATGACGCGGTCCGGATCGCCAACGACACCGTCTACGGGCTCTCCGGCGCCGTCTGGTCGGCCGATCCCGAACGCGCGCGCCGCGTCGCGCGCCGCCTCCGCACCGGTCAGGTCGAGATCAACGGCGGCAAGTTCAACCCCTTCGCCCCGTTCGGTGGTTATAAGCAGTCTGGTCACGGCCGGGAACTGGGTAAATACGGCCTCGAAGAGTTCCTGGAAGTGAAGGCGATGCTGATGTGAGTAAAAAATAGAAAGTAGAAAGTAGAAAGGAGTTCAGCATATTCGGAATTTGCCTGTAGATATGCTGAGCGGCTTTCTACTTTCTACTTTTTACTTTCTACTTTTTCGTGGAGATAACCTTGCTCAAACCTTCATTATTACTTCTGATCTTGCTGATCGTGCCGGTCTACGGCCAGCAGTCGGCGCTGCCGAACGAACCGGTCACGCTGCAGAAGCTGAATCTCATGCTCCGCCGCGAGGTTGGACGGAACATGACCGAGGCCGAACTGGCGATCTACATCCAGCGCGTCGGGATCGATTTCGATCCGACGCCTGAGGCCGTCAGCCGGCTGCGCGCAAACGGCGCTCATCAGCATCTGATCAACACGATCAAGCGCGAAGCCCGGAAGCTGGTCGATGCCGGCGGCAAGGTCGTCCCGATCGGCCCTCAGGCGAAGGACGCATTCATCGAGGAGGTCCGGTCGGTCGTCCGCGAATATCTGGACGAACTGCCAGACTTCATCTGCAATCAGGTCGTCGAGCGGTACTACGATTTCGAGGCGCGCGGCGCCTGGGACCGCGCGGACACACTGACCTACGAGCTGACATACAACCGGAAGCGCGAAACCTACAAGCCGATCAACGTCATCGGTCGCCCCGTCACCCGGCCGCTCGATCAGGCCGGCGGGGCATATTCGACCGGGGACTTCGCCTCGGGACTCGCCACGCTCTTCGATCCTGAATCAGGCGCCGTCTTCAGACCGGCTGGCAAGGAGCGGCTCGGCAAGCGGCCGACCCTGCTCTATGATTTCACCGTTCCGCAGGAGACCTCGAAGCTGTCGGTCAAGGCCGAGGGCTTTCCGCCGATCGTCGCCGGCTACACCGGGACCGTCTGGATCGACGAGGAGACGAAGCACGTCCTCCGCATCGACCAGGCCGTCGATGACCTGCCGGCGGGATTTCCCGTCACCAATTCAGAGAGCTCCGTCGATTACGACAACGTCACGTTGCGCGGGCTCGACGTCGAGTTCCTGCTCCCGATCCGGGCGGAATTCATCATCTCGGACCGCCGCAAACGGCAGTACTTCCGCAATCTGATCTACTTCAAGTTCTATCGGAAATTCGAGACCGATATCAAGATCTCGGAAGAGGAGCCGCCGCCGGTCAAACCGCCGCAGGAAAAGGAATAACCGCAAAGGCCGCAGAGGTGGCAAAGGGGATTAATCGCAAAGGTCGCAAAGGGAGCAAAGTGTTTATGGATATTAAAATCCGGGTCCCCTCCAATGGGCACTAACCCGGACACCGATCTCCAAAAAAACCTTTGCCTCCTTCGCGGCCTTTGCGGCTGATTCTCCTTTGCTCCCTCAGCGGCCTTTGCGATTCAATTTCTCAAAATAATAGATGTATTCGTGCTTGAAGATG
>CALBSU010000783.1 GCA_937967285.1 uncultured Acidobacteriota bacterium | reverse complement strand
TGCTCGATCCCGACAGGAGCTTCAACAACGGAGCCGGTTTTCAGCAGACGATGACCGTTACCCGCGGGGACGGGGGAAAACTCGTGCTCGAAGCGAAGCAGACGACTCCGCGCGGAGAGGTGACGATCAACGAAGAATACCTGCTCGACGGCACGAGCATGGAAGTCAAACCGCAGGGCGCTCCGCCGAACGCTGCCGGCAAGCGTAAATCCTACTGGATGCCGAACGACAGGGGCATCCTGATCGAAGACGAAGTAGCGGTCGATGGAAAAGTGGTCAGACAGATCACCCGTAAATGGCAGTTGTCGCCGGACGGGAAGACTCTGACGGTCGACATCTACATGGATGACCAGCGCGGATCATTCGAGATCAAGCGCATCTATAATAAGAAGTGATCGGTGCGCAGGCTCCCCGCCTGCGCAACTGTCGCTCCATTTGCAACATTCCGCAAACTTTTCTATCATCCCACCACTTCACGTAGAAATTTCAGGATAGTTCTCATCACCGGTCAAAAGGAGAAAAATCAGGTGAAAACGATTCGCCCTGTCGGCATACGACTGAAAACCCTTCCATCAATCATAGCGATCTGCCTCGCGTGCCTGCTTGTGGCGCCGGCACAGGGGCCGCAACCGCCGGCGAAGCCCGCGAATCTCAAGGCGCCTGCCGGATTCAAGGTGACGGTCTTCGCGGAAGACGTAACCAACGGAAGGCTTATGGCGGTCAGCCCGGACGGAGTGCTCTACGTTGCGCGCCAGTCGAAGGGGGATGTGGTCGCGCTGCCCGACCGCAATAAGGACGGTCGCGCCGATGCGATAGAGGTCGTGGCGAGCGGATTGACGCGCCCGCACAGCGTGGCGTTTCACAAGGGCCATCTCTACATTGCGACCAATCCGGCGATCCTGAGGATGAAGTACGAGAAGGGCAAGGCGCAGGGGACGCCGGAGAAGGTCGTCGATCTGCCGGTCTCGACCACCTCGCACTGGACTCGGACGATCGGATTCGGTAAGGACGGCAGGATGTATGTCGCGATCGGTTCGTCCTGCAACTCGTGCGAGGAGGAGGATTCCCGACGGACGACGATCATGCAGTACAACGCGGACGGCAGCGGCGGCAAGCCTTACGCTTTCGGACTTCGCAACGCGATCGGTTTCGACTGGGACCCGCGAACCGGAAAACTTTGGGCGACGGACATGGGACAGGACGGACTCGGAGAAGACTTCCCGCCCGACGAGATCAATCTGGTCGAAGAGGGCAAACATTACGGCTTCCCGTATTTCGTCGGCGACAACCGTCCGAACACGGATCTCAAGGATGCGAAGAAGTCGATGAAGCCCGAGGAGTGCGTTCCGCCGGCCTACGCGCTGCAGTCGCATCTTTCGCCGATCGGGCTGGCATTCTACAAGGGGCGGAAATTCCCCGAGCCGTATCGGAGTTCGATGTACGTGGCGCTCCACGGATCGAGCCCGCGCGCGCGCAAGGACAAGATCGGTTACAAAGTGGTGCGAGTCGTCATGCAGGGCGGTCGGATCACGGGCATCGAAGACTTCGTGACCGGCTTCGTCGAAGGTGATCAGGTGATGGGACGCCCGGCCGGACTGGTGACCGGCGCCGACGGCTCCTTCTACATCTCAGACGACAACAAGGGCTTCATCTACCGAGTCAGTTACGAGAAGTAATCCTGGAGGTTCCGTGCAGAGAAGAACGGCATCGAGCAGAAAAGTTTACGACGCGATCATCATCGGTTCCGGAGCGTCAGGCGGCATGGCGGCCAAGGAACTGACCGAGCGCGGATTCGAGGTGCTGGTGCTCGAGGCCGGGCCGCCGATCGATCCGATGCGCGATTTCGCGATGAACAAGTTCGCGTACGAATCGATGTATCGCGGATTCGGCCCGACCGGCTGGAAGCAGCGCGAGCAGTGGATGCAGGATACGGCCGGCGAGTTCAGCCGTCATTTCTACATCAAGGACACCGAGCACCCGTACACGACCGAGCCGGGCAAGCCATTCCTGTGGGTCCGCGCGCGGATCGTCGGCGGAAAGACTCTGCACTGGGGCCGTCTTTCGTGGCGTTTTTCCGATCTCGATTTCAAGGCAGCGACACACGACGGGTTCGACGTCGACTGGCCGATCGAATACAAGGAGATCGCGCCGTACTACGACAAGGCGGAAGAGTGGATCGGCGTCAGCGGAAACAACGACGGGCTGTGGTGGCAGCCGGACGGAAAATTTCTGCCGCCGATGGGGCTCAACTGCGGCGAGGTCAGGCTGCGAAACGGCGCGGACAAACTCGGGATCAAACTGATCCAGCCGCGCGTCGCCATGCTGACCGCCGTCAAGCCGCATCATGCGAAGTACGGCCGCGCTCAATGCCATTACTGCGGAAGCTGCGGCAACGGATGCACGGTCGGCGCGATGTTCAACTCGCTCTCGTCGACGCTGCCGGCCGCGCAGGCGACCGGACGGATGACGCTCCGCCCGAACTCGATCGTCCGCCAGATCAACGTTGATCCGAATACCGGCAAGGCGAAAGGCGTGGCAGTAGTCGATCGCCTGACCCGCCAGGAGATCGAGTTCACCGGCAAGGCGATCATCGTGGCGGCCTCGACTCTCGAATCGACTCGACTGCTGCTCAACTCGAAATCGCGCCAGCACCCGAACGGTCTCGGCAACTCGTCAGGCGTGCTCGGGCATTATCTGGTCGACCATTTCGGCGGCACGGGGGCCTCCGGCGTCTTCCCGATGTTCGCCGGGCGCGACACCGTCAACGAGGATGGCAAGTCGTCCGGGATCTTCATCCCCCGATTCAGGAACCTCGACAGCAAAACGAAGCATGCGAAATTCCTCCGCGGATACGGATTCGAGGGCGGATCGGCAATCGGATCGTTCCCCGGCGGAGCGCGCAGCACTCCCGGATTCGGCAGCGAATTCAAGCGCCAGGTCCGCCGCTGGTACGTCGCGCCGGTCAGTCTGACCACACGCGCCAATATGCTCTCGCGCTTCGAGAACTACGTCGAGATCGATCCCGACGGCGTCGTCGACGCGTGGGGCATTCCGGTGCTCAAGGTCCACATCCAGCATTCGGACAACGAACGCGAGATGGGCAGGGATGCCGCGGATATGGCCGAGGCGGTGCTCCGCGAAGCCGGCGCGACAGAGATCAGGGTTTCAAGGCAACTGACCGTCCCCGGCCGGATCATCCACGAACTCGGGACCGCCCGCATGGGCAGCGATCCGAAGACCTCTGTGCTCAACAAGTTCAATCAGACGCACGACGTCAGCAATGTCTTCGTCACCGACGGAGCGGCTTTCGTCGGCGC
>CALBSU010000782.1 GCA_937967285.1 uncultured Acidobacteriota bacterium | reverse complement strand
TCCAACCGCGCCGGAGGACTCGAGGGCGGAATGACAAACGGCGAGGAGCTTCGCATCCGCGGCTACCTGAAACCGATCGCCACGCTCCGCAAGAGACTGCGCAGCGTCAACATCGAAACCAGGGAACCGATGGACTCCGATTTCGAGAGGTCGGATGTCACAGCCGTCCCCGCCGCCGGCGTGATCGGCGAAGCGATGGTCGCCATCGTCCTCGCCCGCGCTCTGCGCCAGAAGTTCGGAGGCGATTCCCTCCGCGAGATGAAGGCGAACTACGATGCGTACCTCCGCCAGATCTCGGAATATTGATCGGAGCAGTCTGTAATGATTCTGAAAGTAGTAAAGTACGGAGACCCCGTACTCAGCCAGGAAGGAAAGTCCATCACCGAATTCGACGGTAAACTCGCCGATCTGGTCGAGAACATGTTCGAAACCATGCACGATGAACGCGGCGTCGGTCTCGCCGCTCCCCAGGTCGCAGAGTCGCTCAAACTCTTCGTCATGGACTGTTCCGCCGGCAAGGACCAGTCGCGCCGCTTCGCCTTCATCAACCCTCAGATCGTCGAAACCAGAGATATTCAGGTCGGCGAAGAGGGATGTCTCAGCTTCCCCGGCATCTACTTCGAAGTCGAACGTCCGCGCATCGTTACCGTCTCCGCTCTCGATATCCACGGCAAGGAGTTCACAGCCGAATTCGAGGACCTCGAAGCCCGCTGCGTCCTCCACGAAACCGATCACGTCTACGGCAAGGTCTTCCTCGAATACCTGAGCCCCCTCAAACGCGACCTCGTTAAACGCAAGATTAAAAAACGGATCAAACTCGGGGATTGGGAATAATCTCAGGAGAAAGTAGAAAGTAGAAAGGGTGGATCATTATCCGGACCCACACTTTCTACTTTTTACTTTCTACTTTCTACTTCCGCCGTCTTATCGCTAACCGCTTGTTTCATACTTGACACACCATCTATTAATATAGTAGAAATATGGTGTATTGAAAGGAGGGCGGAGAGATGTCATTCAACAAGATCACGATAGTGGGTTATCTGGGGCGGGATCCGGAGCTGCGATACACGCCGCAGGGGACGCCGGTGTGCAGGATGTCGATCGCGACGACCGAGAAGCGGAAGAATGCCGCGGGTCAGACGGATGAGCACACGACGTGGTTCCGGGTGACGATCTGGGGCCGTCAGGCGGAGCTGGCGAAGGAGTATCTGAGCCGTGGCCGCCAGGTCTACATTGAAGGCCGGCTGCGACTGGAGGAGTACACGGACCGTGACGGCGTGGTTCGACTGAGCCCCGAGGTGACGGCGCAGGACATACAGTTTCTCGGTCAGCGCGGCGAGGTGGCGGCGCCGGTCACCGGAGTCGAAGTCAATGATGCGAAGACGGAGCCCGCTGAGACGGAAGCACGAGCCCCCCGGCAGAGACCGGCGAGGAGGAAGCGATCCTCGCCGGAGAAACTGGTCAGCATCGAGGAGGACGGGATCCCGTTCTGAGCGTTATTGCACGACCACATCGAGCGCTCCGACACGTTTGTCGCCGTGATTGACGAAGACTTCGATCTTCCCTTCCCCCTTCGGGAGGTAGACATCGTCGATCACGGCGAGCGATTCATTGGGATCCAGGGCGACCTCGGATTTTGTGCCGGCGAATCTGAAGACGGCGACGGATTTGGTCTGAACGGGAGCGAACCTCAGCGTGATGCGGTATCTTCCGGCGCGGCGGACATCGACCTCCCAGTGGCCGATACCGGTCGGTGACCACGCCGCGCCGGGACCGCGCCAGTCCTGACGGGTCAGCCGGGTCACCTTCTCGCGATCGGTTCCGATCTGGATCCGCGGAGGAACGGCGTAATTTCTCGAGCCGGTGACATCGGCAAACCACCTTTCATAATCCTTCTTCAACTTCTCGACTATCTCAGGACGATCGGCGGCGATGTTCTTCGTCTCGAATGGATCGCTGATCACATCGAAGAGAAGATACTCTCTTTCGTCGCGGTTCCAGCGTTCCTGAGCCCCGTGCGGCTGGAGCAGTTTGTACCTGCCCGATCGGACGGCGAAGGCGCGCCCGACTTCCGGCGCATCGCCTCGATGCCACTGGGAGAAGATCGATCTCCCTCCGTCATCCATCTTTTCACCCATGAGCAGCCGAGCCAGGCTGATGCCGTCGAATCTGACGCCGGCCGGCCGCGGGATGCCTGCCAGGTCGAGCAGCGTCGGGACGACGTCGATGTGAGCCGCCGCAAAATCCGCCTTTCGCGCGGGTTCGATCCGCCCCTTCCAGCGAATGAAGAACGGCACGCGGATGCCTCCCTCGAAGACCGTCCCCTTGAGATTCCGCATCCCCGAGTTGTATCGCGGCTGCTGCGGCCCGTTGTCCGTCAGGAAGATGACGATCGTCTTCTCGCTCAGCTTCAGCTCATCCAGCCGGGCCAGCAGACGGCCGACGTTGTAGTCTATGTTCTCGACCATCCCGTATATCTTCGCAGTGGTCAGCGGATCGAACTTCTCGCCGATCGGGTTTCCAATCGCCGGGAAGTCCGCGGGCTTGAGCCCCATCCGGACATAATCGGCGTAATCCTTCTCGGCCACCTGGAGCGGCGTGTGCGGACAGTTGAAGGCGAGATAGGTGAAGAACGGCCGATTGCGGTTCCTGCCGATGAACTCGATCGCTCCGTCGGTGATGACATCGCTGATGTAGCCCTTCGCCTTCACCCACTCCCCGTTCTTCCTGAGCATCGGATCGAAATAGCTTTCGCCGCCGACGGGATCTGACGGCTGCCCGATCCCGCCGCCGTTGAGCACCAGCGACTCCTCAAATCCCTGATCCATCGCCCGCATCGGATAGTTGTCGCCGAGATGCCATTTGCCGTAGATCCCCGTCCTGTACCCGGCCGATGCGAGCATCTCGGCCAGCGTCGTCTCGTCAGGATGCATCATCGAGCGCCCGAGATAGGTATCGACGATCCCTGTCCGGTAGTTGTACCTGCCGGTCAGCAGACTAGCCCGCGTCGGCGAACAGACCGGCGAGACATAAAACCGCTCCAGCTCCACCGACTCTCCGGCCAGCCGGTCGATGTTCGGCGTCCTGATCTTCCCGTTGCCGTGCGCTCCAAGATCGCCGTACCCCTGATCGTCCGTCATGATCAGGATGATGTTCGGCCGCTCCTGCCCGATTGCCTCTCCGCCGTTCGTCATCACCGCCAGAAATATCAGCCCTATCGCCGACAGCCATCTCAGTCTCTTCATCTCAGATTTCCCCCGAAAATTTTCCGCTGAGTCTATGCCACTCAGCCTCAGACTGTCCACCTCCGCTCCCTT
>CALBSU010000781.1 GCA_937967285.1 uncultured Acidobacteriota bacterium | reverse complement strand
CTTCGTCGCCAATCCGGTCTTCTTCCTGCCGCTCGGCTTCGAGGTCTCCTCGGCGCTGCGCTTCCGTTCGGGACGTCCGATCGATGCGACGCTCGGAGGCAACGACGCCAACAGCGACTTCGTCAACAACGACAGGCCGTACAGCGCGCCCGGCGTTCCGTTCAAGCGCAACGCCTTCCGCAACCTGGCTCGGTACGATGTCGACTTCCGCGTCCAGAAGGGCTTCAGCTTCGGCGACAGCGCCCGGCTGATCTTCTCCGCGGAGTTCTTCAACCTGCCGAACCTGGCCAATATCGAACTGTCGACCAGCGCGACGATCGTCAACTATTGCGCCAATCCGGTTCCGACCAACTGCGGCTTCGGAGCTCCGACCAATCCGAACTTCCTCAAAGTCAGGGATGCCAACGGGAACTATCTGACCAATAACAATCCCGGCAGCCCGCTTCAGGTGCAGTTCGGCGCAAGGCTGCAGTTTTGATAAATAAGTAGAAAGTAGAAAGTAAAAAGTAGAAAGCGCAAGTGGCTTTCTACTTTCTACTTTTTACTTTTTACTACTTCTATCACTTCCCGGCTGTGCGTCTCCGGTTTGACCTTCGGAAAGACGTGAGCCACCTTCCCGTCCTCATCGATGATGTAGGTCATCCTGATAATTCCCATATATTTCTTGCCGTACATGCTCTTTTCGCCCCATGCGCCGTACTTTTCGATCATCGTATGATCGGGATCTGAGAGGAGCGGGAAGGGAAGAGAGTATTTCTCAGCGAACTTGCTGTGAGACTTCTCGTCATCTGCGCTGACTCCGAGGACCTCGACGTTCAGCTTTTTGAGCTGTGCGTAATCGTCGCGGAAGGCGCAGGCCTCTTTCGTGCAGCCCGGAGTCATGTCCTTGGGATAAAAATAGATGACGACTTTCTTGCCTTTGAAATCCGACAGTTTGACCGTTTTGCCTTCAGCGTTCTTGAGGCTGAAGGCAGGCGCTTTGCTGCCGATTTTGAGTGACTTTTCTGACATTAGAATCCTCCTTTGGTTTCCAGTTGTAACTGCTCAGCCATGTGGCGAAAAAATTAGACGCCAAGTCGCCAAGATGGCCAAGGTTTATTCAAGCAATGAAGATCCGGATCTAAACGATGTTCGAGCGGTGAGATGGAGTAATCTTGAGCCATCCCAACCTTAATTCCATCTTGGCAATCTTGGCGCCTTGGCGTCTGATTTATTTTCGCAACAGGGTTGGGTAGTTACAACCGGGAAATGGATACTACTCAATTACAATCGGGCGAGCGAGTTTCAGGCGAATGATGGAAGAGCCGTCGAGGCGGACTTCCTTGCCCTTGGTCAGGAGGAGTCCGGCGGCCATGCTGCCTCCGAGGACGGCTGCTCCGGCGGCTGATCCGGCGCCTCCGAGACCTATTCCGCCGATGCCTCCGCCGCGGCCTTCAGATCCGGCGAGAACGACGACCATTGCGCCGAGCATTCCCAAACCTCCGGCCGTCAGAACATTGGTCAGCGTCTGGCTGCCGTCGGTTCCGCCCTTGAGCGTGCCTTCGGTATCGCTTTTGACCTTCTCGTCGCGAGTGAAGTCGGAAGCCGACTGGATGATGGCGGAGATTTTGTACGGCTGACCGTCGATAATCGCCCGTTCGAAGGTCACGTGCAGAACGCCGCCCCTGAACGGGCGACCGGCCGGACGGGTCTGCGTCACCCGGCCGACGATCTCCGTCCCCTGGCGCAGCAGGACGCTTCCATCGACCGAGACGTCGTTCTTGACGATGGCCGTCACCTTGTCGCCGGGCTCGCTGAGCTTTGAACTGAGCGGATCGACCAGCGAGAGCTGGATGACCGTCCCCTCGGGAATAACTCTCTCTCCGCGTTGTGACTGCGCGGATACAGAGTTGAAAATCAGAACCGCTGACAGCAGCAAAGTTGCACCCTGGAGCATATTGCCTCCTTCAGTTTCCAGTTTCCTGATTTAAATCATACTACTCAGCGCCGGGGCATTGCTATTTGATTTTCATCCCTCCAGTTGGTCTAATTGGTGATTCCATCTCACAAAATTGTTTCCTCGAGATCAAATGAAACTTTTCACTCTGGAAGAAGCCCGTTCACTGTTGCCGGAGGTCAAGCGGCAGTGGGAATCCGTCGACCGGGCGCGTCGAATTCTCAAACGGCTGGAGCCTGAAGCCCGCAAGGCCGGCGCACGGGCCTCCGAGGGCGGCGGCGGCACAGTTTACGGCAAGGATTACGCGGCCGCGCTCGTCGATTTTCTCGGCAGCCTGCAATCGATCGTCGGACTCGGCGTCGAGATCAAGGATATCGATCGAGGTCTGTGCGATTTCCCGCACATGCGCGACGGGCGGGTAGTCTATCTCTGCTGGCAACGCGGCGAGGATGACATCGAATGGTGGCA
>CALBSU010000780.1 GCA_937967285.1 uncultured Acidobacteriota bacterium | reverse complement strand
CTCGATTACATCGTCGAGCGCGTCAGGCCCGAGATCACGCTCTGCTTTGCCGACGACAATTTCGGCATGTATCCGGATGACGAGGAGATCGCGGACTATCTGGGCCACCTGCAGGAGAAGCACAACTGGCCGCGATACATCAGAACTACGACCGGCAAGAACAAGTCCGAGCGGATCATCCGCGTTATGCGCAAGGTACGCGGAGCGATGCCGATGACGGCCGCCGTTCAATCGCTCAACCCCGAAGTGCTGAACAACATCAAGCGCTCGAACATCAGCCTCGATACCTACGCCGATATCCAGAAGGAGGTGCAGGCCCAGGGCATGCAGTCCTACGGGGAACTGATCCTCTGCCTCCCCGGCGAAACCCGCGAATCGTTCATGAAAGCGGTGCGGGATCTGCTGGATGCGGGGGTCAAGCGCGTTTCGGCCCATCAGCTGATGCTTCTTCACGGCGCGCCGCTGAGCGATCCGGAGAGCAGGCGGCATCACGGCTTCGAGACCAGATTCAGGGTCGTCGCCAGAAATATCGGTAACTACACGGGCGAACCCGTGGTCGAGGTCGAGGAGATGGTGGTCAAGACCCCGATCTTCTCGTTCGATGATTATCTCGATACGCGGGTCTTCCACCTTCTGCTGACGATCTTCTATTACGAGGGCAACTTCGAGGAGGCATTCGAATTCGCCCGTAACCACGGGCTCTCCCCGTTCGATCTGGTCGTCAGGCTGCAGGGCATGCTCGATCGCGCCCCCGAGAGGTTCCGCCGGCTGATCGACGACTTCCTCACTGAGAGCCGCGAGGAGCTGTTCGATTCGCGCGAGGAATGCATCGCCTGGGCGAGGGAGAATTTCGATCGCCTGGTGGACGGCACGCTCGGAGGGAACCTGCTCAGCAAGTATTCGCTGACCGGACGATTCCTGGTTCTCGACGAGGCTCTGCAGTTCCTTCACGCGGGGATCAGCGGAGACTCGGTCGATCCCGAGCAGCTCGACGCGGTGATCGGCTATCTGAAAGCCGTCATGCTTTCGTCACCCTTCGGCGAGAGCCTCCGTCAGACTCCTGAATTTGTGACCGTCTACGATGTCGATGCGTGGAGCCGGGCGAATTATGAGAGTCCGCTTCCGGCATATCGCATCGATCAGCCGGTCAGATTCCTGACCACTGTCCCCGACGATCAGAGGAAGCTGATCGAAAGCCGGATCGCCACCTTCGGCGAGCATCCGGCGGCGATCGGCAAATTCACAAGGACCATGTTCGCGCGGGATCTGAGGCGCAGACTGGTCCGGGAATGATTCGGGCAACGCTTCAAGGAGAATAACAGATGGACCACAGACCTGAACCGGACCTCTCGCTGGTCATGCCCTGCTACAACGAGGAAAGCATCATCGGCTACACGATCCCGAGGCTGATGTCGGCCTTCGAGAAGGCCGGTTACCGGCTCGAGATAATCGCCGTCGACAACGGGTCATCCGATCGGACCGGCGAACTGATCAGGGAGATGGCTGCCGCAAACCCGCTCATTGTCCCCCACCGCGTCGAAAAGAATGAAGGCTATGGGTACGGCGTGCTGTGCGGGATTCCGCTCTGCACCGGGCGCTGGGCGGGGATCATCCCGGCCGACGGCCAGGTCGATGCCGAGGACGTTGTCCGGCTGCTCGATGCCGCGGTCGCTGCCGGGGATGAGGTTGTGGCCAAGGTCCGGCGCAGGTTTCGCCTGGATGGATGGAACCGCAAGGTCGTCTCAGTCGCTTACAACATGATGGTCCAGATGCTGTGGCCGGGTTTCGGCTCGATCGACGTCAACGGTTCGCCAAAGATCATGCCGCGCGATCTGCTGACGAGGCTGAACCTCAAATCGAAGGGATGGCTGCTCGATCCCGAACTTCTGATCAAGGCGCATTACCTCGGCGTCAGGATTATCGAATTCAATGTTTTCGGCCGGATGCGCGGCAACGGCATGTCGCACGTTCGAGCCGAAACCTGCTGGGAGTTCTTCACCGCACTGCTCGCCTTCAGGTTTTCGACGAACTGGCAGCGCGAACTCAGATCGGCGGGCGACCGGAAGGCTTCGCATCTCAATTCCGGCCTCGAACCGACTCCGAGAGGCTGAGCCCACAATCTCAGGAGAATGATCACGATGATTCATCATAAAAGAACCACCTGTCGCGCCTGTGGAGGGGATCGGCTGCGGCTCTTCCTGGAACTGGGGGAGGTGCCGCTGGCCAACTCGTTCCTGCGCTCGTCGGATGAGTTCGCCGGAGAGCAGAAATATCCGCTCGACGTCTATTTCTGCTCCGACTGCTCGCTCGTTCAGATCCTCGACGTGATCGACCCGGAAGCGCTGTTCCGGCACTACCTCTATGTCACCGGCACGTCCGAAACGATCGCCCTGCACAACCGTGAGTATGCGCGCCAGGTAGTCGAGATGCTCGGTCTGGGCGGCGACGACCTGGTGGTCGAGATCGCCAGCAACGACGGAAGCCTGCTGACATGTTTTCAGCCGTATGGTGTCCGGACTCTGGGCATCGAACCGGCGACCAACATCGCCGAGATCGCGACGAGCCGCGGAGTCGAGACGGTCAACAAGTTCTTCAATCCCGCGACCGCCGGGGAGGTGAGAAGCCTGTACGGGCCCGCCAGAGCGATCATCGGCAACAACGTGCTCGCTCACGTCGACGATACGCAGGCTTTTCTCCGCGGATGCGCGACGCTGCTGGCCGATGACGGGCTGATCATGATCGAGGCGCCCTATCTCGGCGACCTGATCGATCGACTGGCCTACGATACCGTCTATCATGAGCATCACTGCTATTTTTCGGCGACATCGCTCAAACGGCTCTGCGATGCGACCGGACTGGTCATCACGCGGATCGACCATTTGCCGGTACACGGCGGAACGCTTCGAATGTACGCCGGTCATGCCTCGCAGCATGAAGGTCATGGGCGCGAAACGCTCGAAATGGTCGAGAGGGAGAGGGCGGCGGGTCTGACCGATTTCGCGACCTTCGAGAAACTGGCCCGCGACGTGGCCGAGAATCGTCGTCAGATCGTCTCGCTGCTGCGGGAACTGAAGGAGCAAGGTCGGACGGTTGCCGGCTACGGCGCTCCGGCCAAGGGCAATACCCTGCTCTGCTACTGCGGCATCACGACCGACCTGCTTCCCTACACCGTCGACAAGAGCCCGCTCAAAATCGGCCTGCTGACGCCCGGCAGCCACATCCCGGTGCTGCCGGCCGAGACGCTGCTCGAACGCCAGCCGGACTACGTGCTGATCCTGGCATGGAATTTCGCCGAGGAGATCATGCGCCAGCAGTCGGAGTACCGGAACCGCGGCGGCAGATTCATCATTCCGATTCCGACCCCTCAGGTGGTGTGAAGATGAAAGTAGTGATACTGGCCGGCGGCCGCGGTACGCGACTTGCCGAAGAGACTACCGTGCGGCCGAAACCGATGATCGAGATCGGGGGCAAGCCTATCCTCTGGCACATCATGCAGATCTATGCCGCACACGGCTTCAGGGAATTCCTGATCGCCTGCGGCTACAAGGGCGAGTTGATCAAGGAGTATTTCGACCGGTTCCCGGTCCAC
>CALBSU010000779.1 GCA_937967285.1 uncultured Acidobacteriota bacterium | reverse complement strand
TCCCTGCCTCGTCCGTGGCCACGGCAAAAACATATCCGGTGATGCCCGGATCCAGATCCGAAGCCAGAAATGTGGCCGTCTGATTCGGCGTCAGGCAGAGGAACGCATCCGCCACATTGCAGGTATTGCCGTCAATGAAGAAAAGATGGATATACGCCGGCGCCGCCGCATTGATATTGGTTATATTGATGCGGGTGTTTTCGTTGTTCGCGTTGACGGGCGATGAGTTGTACAGATTGTAGATGAGAACGGAACCCGGCTGTTGATCGCTCGCCTGCGCCGTCGGCAGGACCGCCTGATCATCGGGCAGTTCCACTCCCGGATCTGCAGCCAATCCCGTCAGCGACATCGCCAGGACAGCCGTCGCAATCAGCATGAATTGTGTGAGTCTGCGCACCATGAGGTTTCTCCTGAATGTGTGAGGTAAATGCTCCTGTTCGGAGCCGGCATCCCGACTGTCATTCCCGGAAGCTCCAACCATGGGCTTTACCGAAATAAGCCTATCGGCGTCGCTTCCCTTCCTGTATTCCTTCTGATTCTTATAACTTCAAAAAGACTGATTTATGATGAAGGAATATTATATTAGTTCAATCCTGTGAATCAAAGCAAAACATTTTTTAATCATGCGTAATTTGGAGGGTCCGGGCCGTGAAAATGAAGTAAACTATGAGACATCAGGAATCTTCAAAGACGACGCGGCAGAATATCAGAGAGATCGCGCAGCGGGAAATTAACAGGTTAAGCGGTTGCGATCGCGATGAAGAGAGGTTGAAAGGGATGACGAATTCACCATCAGCCGAAGACCAACTGAGGGACTGGGTTTCGCAACTGGCGCCGGAACACAAGCGCTCCCTGTTGCAGATGCTGGCTGAAGACGACCGTTTGCAGAGATCGGCGAGGCTTGATTTCGCCGTCGCCCAGCTCAAGCGAATCTGCCGGGAGAGAGGGATCGACTGGGATCGGATGGCGGAAGCGGAGCGGGAACACTTCCTCGATAATCTGGTCCATGAGAATGAGCTCTATTCTACACAGGTAGGGAATGCGCCGGTTCCATCGATAACTCCCTGCATTCATTGCGGGCACGAGATGACGCCGAGCGACCTTTACCGGATATATTTCGGCGAGCGCCCGCCGAGCGTCGAAAGGACGATCGCCAAACTGGTGGTCATGGATGTCGAGGTGGACGCGCAGTATCCGCTGGCGGCCGATGGCGAGATCACGATCGGCCGGCTCGATCCGCATCGCGGCATACGTCCCGACGTGGATCTTACCAAGTTCGATCCTGCATCCAGGATTTCGCGAAGGCATGCCAGAGTGACGGTCAAGGGGCGGCAGTTTTTCGTCGAGGATCTGGGCAGCGCTAACGGAACGATAGTCAACGGAATGACGCGCCTCAAACCGCAGGAGCAGTACCCGCTCAGCAACGGCGATGTGGTCAAGATCGGTGAAACAACCCTCAAGTTCATCTCCTGAAAATTTTCAATCCAATCGATCAGGCCGAATCGATCCGATTGGATCATTGTCATCCGCTATACCCGCTGATCT
>CALBSU010000778.1 GCA_937967285.1 uncultured Acidobacteriota bacterium | reverse complement strand
AAAGACCTTGAGGATCGGATCGCCTCCGAAGTTGGTCAGGCGCTGATCGCGTCCGCCGTAGTACCATGTGAGCTTGCGATGATCCAGCCCGAGCGCATGCAGGATCGTGGCGTGAACGTCGTGGACCGAGACCGGATCGACGGCGGCCTTGTAGCCGAACTCATCGGTTGCGCCGATCGCCTGGCCGCCCTTGACCCCGCCGCCGGCCATCCACATCGTGAATCCGTGCGGGTTATGGTCCCGTCCGATGGCCGATTGCGAGATCGGCATCCGTCCGAACTCTCCGCCCCAGACGACGAGCGTCGAGTCGAGCAGTCCGCGCGATTTCAGATCCTGTAACAGCCCGGCCATCGGCCTGTCGGTCTCGGCGCAGTGGAGCCGGTGATTTTCATCCAGCCCGTAATGAGCGTCCCACGACTCCTGCTGATGACCGCCGCCGCTGTAGAGCTGAATGAATCGGACTCCGCGTTCGACCAGCCTCCGCGCGACCAGGCACTGGCGGCCGAAATAGTCCGTCGTCTTCTCGCCGATGCCGTACAGCCTCTTCGTCGCTTCGGACTCCTTCGAGATATCGACCGCCTCCGGCGCGTGGGTCTGCATCTGAAATGCCAGTTCGTATGAGGCGATCCGCGCATCGAGATCCGAATTGCCCGGATGCCCGGCCAGATGCTCCCGGTTGAGCTTCTGCACGAAATCTATCTCTGCGCGCTGCAGATGAGGATCTACCCACTTCGGCGGATTGAGATCCACAATCGGAGTATTGCCCGAACGGAATGCCGTCCCCTGGTAGGCGGCCGGCATGAAACCGGAACTCCAGTTCGGAGCGCCGCCGATCGGACCGCCTCTCCAGTCATACATGACGATGTAGGCAGGTAAATTGTCGTTGAAACTACCCAGCCCGTATGTCGTCCACGAACCGAGCGAGGGATTCCCCGGGCGCATGTTCCCGCTGTTCATCATGAATATCGCGGGAGAATGATTGTTGCTGGTGCTGTAGACGGAACGCAGGAGGCACATCTCGTCGATCTGCGTCGAGAGCTGTGGATAAAGCTCCGAGACCTCGAGCCCGCATCCGCCCCGCGGTTTGAATTCGTAGGGAGAGGCCATGAGGTTGCCGGGATTGCCGAAGAAGACCTCGATGTCGCCCTTGCCGGTCATCGGCTTGCCGTGGTGCCTCGTCAGCTCGGGCTTCGGATCGAACAGATCGACGTGACTCGGACCGCCGTACATGAAGAGAAAGATCACCGATTTCGCGCGGGCGGCGAAATGGGGCTCTTTCGCGGCGAGCGGATTGCTTCGCTTGCCCTGCGCCGATGTACGCTCGAGCAGTCCGTCGGCGTCCAGCAGATCGGCGAAGGCCAGCCCCGCGAATCCGGCTCCGGCACGGAACATCAGCTCGCGTCTGGTCATCCGAGGTATCTCGTTCTTCTTCATTATCAGATCCCCCCTGCGGAAAAGTATTCGCCGTCCGGGACGGTTTTAACAGGCAGCATTTAATCTTGTTAAAGTTCGCGTGTCCACGAGATCAGCTCGTATATCTCATCGAGCGACTCGATCTCGGATCGCAACAGGATTCTGTCGCCGCCGGCGACCCAGTATTTCGCCTCAACGCCGCCGAATGCCGACTGGTCGATCGTGAAGGGCGTCGCCCTGAAGGTGCCGGCAGTCACCGTCACTTCTTCATCCGGCAGAATTAACACGCGGTATCGATTGAGCTTCGCGACGAGGGATCCGGAATCGGTCGTCGTCGATCGGAGAATGCTGAAGAACGGTCTCAGTTGAGCGCCATCCTTCTCCCTGTCGTAATTGAAGACGGCCCAGCCCTGATGCATGACCGAGCTGGTCAGCAAAGCGAAGATGCCTTGCGGCGGACGGAGCGACTGTTCGATCGATCCCGCTGAACGACCTGAGGCGGAAACCTCTATCCGTTCCTCCTCGACGTTGAACCTGACGGCTCCGACCGGACAGTCGGCGACCTGAAGCCTCAGGTATCCGTCGACCGGGCGCCCGTCGCCGCGCCTGGTCAGAACAGCATCCGCGACGACCTGGGTATCATAAGAGATGGACAGAGACCTCAAAGTCGATGTCCCGTCACGATTGCCGGTCAGCCACCAGTCTTCATGGCCTCTGATCGAGCCCGTCGATCTGACCCGATATGCGAGGCGTCCGAACTGGTACTTGAAATCGCTCACTGTCAGATGTTGATGGAGCGCCCCTCATCGTGCGATCAGATCGGATCGCGCGATGAGGGGCGCTCCTCGAAACCTCGATTATACGATCGAGAGGCGGGACTACTTTCTGCCCAGAATATTCCCGAGCATTCCGACGACATCGTCGACAGCCGACCCGTCACCGTCACGATCGAGGACCTGGGAGAGCATGTCCATGACCGGCGACCCTGACGACATCTGCTGCGTGCTCCCGCTCAGAATCCCCGCCAGATCGCTCATCCCGATCCCTTCCTCGCGACGGCTTTTGCCGATTGCGCCCATGACGATCGGAGCCAGAATGGTCAGCAACGGGCCGACCTTGCTCATATCGAATCCGCTGCTATTGTGGACCGTCTGCTCGATGGCGCCCTGCTGACCGCCGAAGATGTGGCCCAGAATACCCGTGCCGTTTGCCTGGTTATAGTTGCCGACGTAACCCGCAAGGTCATTCAGGATGCTGCCGTCGTGGTCCCTGTCGAGCGCCCCCAACAGGGATTCAGCTCCTGATTCGTTTGCGCTGTTCCGGGCCAGGCCGCCGAGGATCATCGGCAGCGCCGACTGGATTGCCGTGCCGGTTGCGCCCTGATCCGCGCCGATCGCCTGGCTGATCCGGCCGACAGTATCCTCGCTCAGCGCTCCCTGGATAAGATCGGTGACGTTCATCTGATTATCCTCCTGGTGATTTACAAAACTGATTCTTCATAATAGTTGTGCGGTTGCTGACCCACAAACTATAATCCTCGCCGCTGTCTGCCGCAAAACGAAAAACAGAACAATTGTGAAATTCGGATTATTACCGACTACATTAATAATGAAGATGAGAACAGCACTACGCGCCTGTATCGCAGCTCTGATCGCCGTGCCGGCGATCTTCTCGACGACATATCACGTCGGCGGCTCGGCTGCCGATGAACGCCTCGAGATTGTCAACCGGATGGAACGGCAAAGCGAGCATTACGGCGAACTCTCGCGGCGCATCTGGGAATTCGCCGAGGTCGGATACAAGGAAAACAAAAGCGCCGACCTGCTCAAGGCGGAACTTCGCTCGGCCGGCTTCAGAATCGAGGAGAACATCGCCGGAATTCCGACAGCGTTCGTCGCGACCTACGGCAGCGGAAAGCCCGTCATCGGAATTCTCGGCGAATACGACGCTCTGCCGGGCCTGTCACAGGACTCGACTCCGGAAAAGAAGCCGGTCAGCGAGGGTGCGCCGGGGCACGGTTGCGGACACAACCTCTTCGGCGTCGCTTCGGCCTTCGCGGCGATCACGGCCAAAGATCATCTGGCCGAAAAAAAGCTGCCGGGCACGATCAGGTTCTACGGCACGCCGGCCGAGGAGGGAGGATCCGGCAAGGTCTTCATGGCTCGCGACGGCGTATTCAGCGACTGCGATGTCGCGCTGGTCTGGCATCCGAGCGATCAGAACCGCGCCAGCATGGCCAGCTCCCTGGCCAACATCTCGGCCAAATTCCGGTTTTACGGCAAGGCCGCGCATGCCGCCGGGTCGCCGGAGATGGGCAGATCGTCTCTTGACGCCGTCATGATCGCCACTCACGCCATCGACCTGCTGAGAGAACACGTCCCTCAGACCACACGAATCCATTACATCGTAACTAACGGCGGGGCGGCTCCGAACATCGTCCCGGACTTCTCCGAAGTTTACGTTTACGCGCGCCACCCCGAGATGACGCAGCTCGACGGCATCTGGGACCGGGTACTCAGGTGCATCGAGGCGGGCGCACTGGCAACTGAGACCCGCGTCGAAAAGGAGATCATCTCGAGCGTCTTCAACCTGTTGCCCAATGAACCGCTGACGAAGCTCTACGACCGCCATCTCAGGTTCATCGGCGGAATTCGATACACCGCCGAGGAGCAGGCGTTTGCCGACAAACTGCGAGGAACGCTGACCTCCCCGCCCGAACCTGGCCACGAGAAAGAGATCAAGCCGATCGGTTCCGGTTCAGGGTACGGTTCGACCGACGTCGGAGACGTGAGCTGGATCGTTCCGACCGCTGAGTTCAATGCCGCAACCTGGGTTCCCGGCACTCCCGCCCACAGCTGGCAGGCCGTCGCCTGCGGCGGTTACAGCATCGGCCGCAAAGGCATGCTGCTGGCCGCGAAGACGCTGGCCCTGTCCGCGATCGATCTGTTAAAGGATCCCGCTCTGGTTGCTGCCGCACGAGCCGACTTCGAGAAACGCCGCGCCGGCTTCGAATACCGGTCGAGAATCCCCGCCGATCAGAAACCGCCTCTCAATTATCGGAATAAATAGCAAGCGCATGGAGTACCGCCTTCAGGCAGTACTCCATGCTTGCTCCATGCTAAGCGATGTGTGCGCCGCGGGTCTCGACATAGAGGGCGTATAACGACTGGCTGGCCGTCATAAAAAGCCTGTTGCGACGGCGCCCGCCGAAGCAGACGTTGCTGCATATCTCCGGCAGCAGAATCTGGCCGATTCTCTGGCCGTCCGGCGCGAAGATATGCACCCCGTCGTATCCGGGGCCGACCCAGCCGGCACTGGCCCAGATATTCCCGTCAACGTCGGCCCTGATGCCATCCGCCATGCCGGCGAGCTGGCCGAGTTTCATCGAAGTGAATTCACGACCGCCAATCAGCTTCTTCGCATCGACCACATCCCAGACCTTGATGTTTTTCGGAGCCTGCGGGTAGTGCGAGGAACCCGTATCGGCGACATACAGTTTTTTGTAGTCCGGAGAAAAGCAGAGTCCATTGGGCTTGAAGATCTCGTCGGTCACCATCTGGATCGCGGCGGTTGCAGGGTCGATCCGGTAGACGGCTTCTTTGATGACGAGATCTCCCTTGTTGCCTTCGTAGTTGCCGAGGCTGCCGTAGCCCGGATCGGTGAACCAGATGCCGCCGTCCGGGTGGACTACCGCGTCGTTGGGAGCATTGAACGGCTTGCCCTGCCATTTGTCGGCCAGAACGGTCACCGATCCGTCATACTCATATCGCGTCACGCGGCGCGTCGAGTGCTCGCATGAGATCTGCCGCCCCTGCCAGTCGAAGGTG
>CALBSU010000777.1 GCA_937967285.1 uncultured Acidobacteriota bacterium | reverse complement strand
GCGACGGTGAACGCGGCGATCGCGCCTGAACTCGATCCGCCGATCCCGTGCATCTCGGGATCCTTCGAGATGTTGTATTCCCTGTAAAGCACCGGCATCAGCTCTTCGGTGATCACTCGCGCATATTTGTCATCGAGCGAATTGTACTCAGTCGGTCGGTTGGTCGTTCGATCTCCCCAGTTCTGGGGAGTCGGTTCAGGCTGGTCAGGCCGTCGCCCCGGATTGATGAAGACTCCGATCATGACCGGGATCTCGCGCCGGTAGATCAGGTTGTCCATCACGTTCTGCGCGCGAATGTCGCCCGTCTCGTTCTTGAACGCCTGACCGTCCTGAAAGACCATCAGAGCCGCGGGCCGGGCCGGATCATACTGCGCCGGAACGTAGACCCAGTAAGTGTGCTGCGTGCCGGGATAGACCTCGCTCGGCAGCGTGAACGGTCCGCGGATCTCTCCCCTGGGCACGCCCTCCTGGGGCAGCGAATCAGGCCCGAGGCGATACTGCGAATCGGGACTGGGCCCCGGCGGCATCGGCTGCTGCGGACCGCTTCTCGCGGGCGGCTGCTGTGCCGTCTGCCCCGAGGAAGTTTTCAGGGTGAGCGTCGTGAAAAGCGCTCCAGCCAGGAATATGCTGATCGCGTATGCTGCCGATCTGATCATCGTCTTTCCTCCGGATTTCATGCCAGTTTGATTCCCATCTCTGCCGCTGTTTTCAGGATATGGATTCTGCCTTCCTCGTATTCCTCCGGCGTGCTGAGATGCTCGAGCATCAGCGGCGCCTCGAAAGGCAGGTCAGTGATGGCGGCCAGATAAGCCCGGTAATCGATGCCGCCGCGACCCGGCACCGTCTCAGCGAAATGAACGTTCCTGCCGATCAGGTCCTTGGCATGGCAGGAACAGACCCAGCGCCCGAGTTTTTTGAATATCTCGCGGATGATCGCGGCGTTGCTGTAATATCGCTCGGGACTGCTGATGATGTTGCAGACGTCGACGTGGACTCCGAATCCTTCCCGATCGACCGCCCTGAAAAGTCGCAGGTACGAGTCCGGAGAATCCGGCAGGCTCCATCCCATCATTTCGATTGTGAACTTGGTCCGCCGCGGCTTGATCGCGTCGATCACCTTGCGGCAGTTCTCCACGGTTGCATCGAAGAATTCCCGCGTCAGATTTCGCGGATCGGGACCGTCCCATTGCCGCAGGTTGAATGATCCGGCGATGTTGACGCAGTTGCGGGCGCCAACGGCTTCGGCCAGCGCCAGGCGGTCGATCACATAGCCTATGTTCTCGCGCCTTCTGGCCGGGTCTGATTCAAGCATATTGCGCCAGGCGCCAACCTCGGCAATGACGACGTTTTCCGCCGCAAATGATCGCTCGATCTCCCTCAGCCGAGCTGTATCCTGCAGGCCGGCCTGCGGGCAGTAAGCCGCATTGTAGCCGAGAGTCCGGTGCGCGCGCGCGATCTCAGCCGGATCGTCGCTTTTGACAAACACCGGTCCTCCAAGCCTGAGCCTGCTTCGAGGTTCCGCCACGGCGCGGCTCGTTATCGTCGATGCGTTCACAATGGCCGCGCCCAGCCCGGTCAGAAATGCGCGGCGCCCGCCTGGAGATCTGTCCTTTGTCGGATTCATGATGACTCTTCAATATAGGGATAGCGTCGAATGGAGTTCATGCACTCGCTCAGCGCAGCCAGCAGCGTCTCGCCCCAGCCGAACGGCACGAACGGCGCAACGCCCTGATTGACAGCCTTGTCCGCGAAGGCGTAGAACTTCATGAAGTGCTGGTTCCGATCGATGTACTCCCTGACGGTGATGACAAAGTCGATATCTCCGTCCGGCTGACACTTCTTCATCGAAAAGTGATGCAGCACACTCAGCTCTTCCGACGGATCATGCTGCGCAAAATGCCATTCATTCATCGAAACAATCTCCTCTCGGCTTGACCGCACTGATCGGCAACCAACGCCTGAAGCTCCGCGATGCGGATCTTCTCTCTTCCGGTAATTCGATGGGTCTGACCGGACTGGCGTCCGGCCTTCGTCTTTCGTTGATTATCCTTTATTCGACGGTGCTGGCAAGAGCGGCACGCTGCGTCAATTGCGATTATTACTGATTTTCGCGCGGCAGCTGAAAACTGTAGGCGTTTGAGCCTGAATTGGAGTACGATGCCAGCCACCGCTCCGGTCATTCGAGAATGCCGGTGATGGTGCACAAGATGTGAAGCATCAATCTGATCACACTCAAAAAAATTCAGGAGATCGACCATGCTGAAACAGCTGCTTCTGGTGGCCGTTTTCGCCGCAATGACTGCTGGTTTCGTTCAAGCTCAGCAGCGGCCGCGGGCGCAACAGAGCGAACAGACTCAACAGCCTGCCCAGACTACTCCGCCGGCGCCGCGATACGAAGTGGCGTCCGCGACTGATGCCCGGGTTTCAACGACATCCCATGTGCTCAAACTCGGCGGACGCGAGATCAAATATACCGCGACTGCCGGAACGGTTCTGATCAGACAGGACAACGGGCAGCCCGCGGCGAGAATGTTCTTCGTCGCCTACAGCAGGGACGGCGAGGATGCGAAGACGCGTCCGGTATCGTTCCTCTTCAATGGCGGTCCGGGCTCCGCGTCGATCTGGCTGCACATGGGATCGTTCGCTCCGCGCAGGGTGCAGATGGCGACTGAAGGGTTCCAGCCGGCCCCCCCTTACCAACTTGTCGACAACGAACACTCGCTGCTTGATGTCACTGACATGGTCTACGTCGATGCGATCAGCACCGGCTACAGCCGTGTCGTTGCCGGAGTCGACAGCGCGCAGTTCCACGGACAGGAGGGCGACATCCGCGCCTTCGGCAAGTTCATAGCCGAATATCTGAGCGCGTACAACCGCTGGGCCTCTCCGAAATTTCTGATCGGCGAGAGCTACGGCACGATCCGTTCGGCCGGTCTGGCGCAGGAACTGCAGTCAAGGCATGGCATCGAGTTGAACGGCATTGTCCTGCTCTCCGCGCTGCTGACCTATCAGACGCTGTCGCCGGCTCCCAGCAACGACATCGCCTGGGCCGTTCTGATTCCGACCTACGCCGCAACGGCCTGGTATCACAAGAAGCTGCCGGCGGATCTTCAAAAGAAGACGATAAAACAGATTCATGAGGAATCGCGGGCATTCGCGCTCGGTGAATACATGCTTGCGCTGACCAAGGGAAACACGTTGAGCGACGCCGAGCGCTCAGCGATGGCCGAAAAGCTGTCGCGATGGACGGGGCTCTCGGCGAAATACATTCTCTCGGCAAACCTGCGCGTCGATGCGAGCAGGTTCCGCAAGGAACTGCTGCGCGACCAGCGGTTGACGGTCGGTCGTCTCGACAGCCGATTCACCGCCCTGGATGCCGATGCGGCGGGCGAACGGCAGGAGTTCGATCCCTCCAACACCGCGCTCTCAGGCCCTTATGTGGCGCTCTTTCGCGATTACGTGAAGAACACTCTCAACTGGGAATCGGATCTGAGCTACCCGACATCCGGCAACGTTCGGCCGTGGACATACGTTCAGAACAGTTACATGGACATGACCGAGGCGCTGCGATCGACAATGTCGAGGAACCCGTTTCTGAAGGTCTTCGTGATCTGCGGATACTACGACATGGCGACGATTCCGGCCGGTGCGGAGTTCAACCTGACGCACATGGGGTATGACCGGCAGATCACCAACCGCGTCTCTTTCGGTTATTACGAAGGCGGTCACATGATGTACATCCGGCCGTCGGCACACTCCAAACTGACGCGCGAAACAGCGGATTTCATCCGTTCCGCGACGGCGCCGGTCAGTAACGGTCAGTAAATCAGGTCCTGTCGAAGAGGCCTGTTCAAAGCGGTTCACGCTTCAATATTTTTTCCTGACGGCGATGACGACATCGCCGTCAGTCCATTCATTCTGCCGCTTCGATTATATCTTTGACACATCGCGTCAATGGGATGAAGATAAGGGCTCGCATTCATCTTTCCTGGCTTGTTGAAAATCCGGCGTAAAATCCAATCACATTCGAAAGGAGTTACACGATCAACATGAGGAAAAAATATCCATTTCCGGGTATTCGGGTGACTGCCAACGGAAACCAGCTGGTTTCTTATCATACCGAGACGCGAATAGCAGAGGTCGGGGTCTTCTACCCTATCACTCCTTCGACCGAAGGAGGCGAGCTGTATCATCAGGCATTCGCCGAAGGCAAGCTCGATGTCTTCGGGCACAACACGCTGGCCATCGAAGCCGAAGGCGAGCATGCGGCTCAGGGCGGAGCGATCGCCCATTCAGTCTGCG
>CALBSU010000776.1 GCA_937967285.1 uncultured Acidobacteriota bacterium | reverse complement strand
ATCGATATCGTTCTCGGCGACGTTGACAGATGAACGATAAGTAGAAAGTAGAAAGTAGAAAGTAGAAAGGTTGATGCTCCTGTTGACGCCCCTGCTTTTTACGCCAGATGCTTTCTACTTTCTACTTTCTACTTTCTACTCATATGTTTAGTGAAGCCAACGAAAAGAAACTGGACGAGATAATCAGTCATTATCCGGTCAAGCGGTCGGCGATACTGCCGGCGCTCTACATCGCTCAGGAAGAGCATGGCCATGTCACGGACGATGACGTCAGGTACCTGGCGCAGAGGCTTGATATGCGAGTCAACGAGGTGGAGGAGGTCGTCACCTTCTACACGATGTACTCGCGCAAGCCGATCGGGAAGCACAAGCTGCAGGTCTGCCGGACGCTTTCGTGCATGCTCATGGGCGCCGAGGGGATCACCGAGCACATCAGCCGCAAGCTGGGATGCGGGATCGGCGAGACGACATCCGACGGCAAGTTCACGCTGCAGGAGGTCGAGTGTCTCGGTTACTGCGATCTGGCGCCGGTGCTTCAGGTCAATTTCGATTATCACGAGAAGGTGACCGCCGAGAGCGTGGACAGGATAATCGACGGGCTGTGATGCGATACCGGCGGGACGCGAACAGCGGAACGTGAGCGTCAGCGAGCGCCGGCAGTCGAGCGCCCCCGGACTTTTATACCAATCGATTCGAGAGTGAAATCATCATGACCAAGGTTCTGACAACAAGGTTCGATCTGAAGGGCGGAGCGTGCGACATCGATGTCTATCTGAAGACCGGCGGATACCAGGCTCTGGCCAGGACCTTCAAGGAGTTCACGCCGGACCAGGTGATCGAAGAGGTCAAGAAATCCGCGCTTCGCGGACGCGGAGGGGCGGGGTTCCCGACGGGAATGAAATGGGGTTTCGTTCCCAAGGAGTCGAAGCGCCCGAAGTACGTCGTCTGCAACGCCGATGAATCGGAGCCGGGGACGGGCAAGGACCGAGATCTGATGCGATACGATCCGCATCTGCTGATCGAGGGGATGGTCATCTCGGCGTATGCGCTCGGAGCGAAGGACAACTACATCTACATCCGCGGAGAGTACTGGTACATCAAGGAGATCCTCGAAAAAGCGATCGCCCAGGCATATGAGCGGGGGTATCTCGGTAAGAACATCCTCGGATCGGGCTTCGACTGCAATCTCTATGTTCACCCGGGAGCGGGCGCCTACATCTGCGGCGAGGAGACGGCTCTGCTCGAATCGCTCGAGGGCAAGCGGGGACATCCGCGTCTCAAGCCGCCGTTTCCGGCCGTGGTCGGACTCTACGGCGGACCGACGATCGTCAATAATGTCGAGACGCTGGCGGCGGTCCCCTGGATCATCCAGAACGGCGGCGAGGCCTACAAGGCTCTCGGCACCGAAAAGAGCGGCGGAACCAAGCTCTTCACGGTCAGCGGCCACGTCAACCGGCCCGGAAATTACGAAGTCCCGATGGGCTATCCGCTGATGTCGCTGATCAACAATGAATGCGGCGGCATGCTCGGCGGACGCAAGCTCAAGGCGGTCATTCCCGGAGGCTCTTCGGTGCCGATCATCACGGCCGAGGAGGCGGGGAAGGTCAATCTCGATTACGAGTCGATGGGGACGGTCGGAACGATGCTCGGATCGGGCGGCGTCATCGTCATGGACGAGACGGTCGATATCTTCGAGACGACCATGAACGTCACTCACTTCTACAAGCACGAATCCTGCGGCTGGTGCACGCCCTGCCGCGAGGGGACGCGCTGGCTCTACAAGGTCTTCGAGCGTATGCACCGGTATGAAGGCCGTCCGGGCGACGTCGAACTGCTCAACGATCTGGCCGACAAGATACTCGGCAAGAGCTTCTGCCCGCTCGGGGACGCGGCCGCCATGCCCGTCCAGTCGGCGATCCAGAAGTTCCGCGACGATTTCGACCGTCGAATCAAGTCGACGCTGGTCCAGATCAACACGGCAGCGGACTAATCAGTAGAAAGTAAAAAGTAGAAAGTAGAAAGTAGAAAGATCGCCGGATGTTGTAGCCGGGCGCCGGAACTCAGTCAGGGCTTGTAATCGATTGATCTGAGTTTAAGAGGTAAGGCAGTAGCGGTAATTTTGTGGGGAACGGCTCTCTCAGCCAAATTATAACGAGAGCCCTAACGGCAGCCAATTCCGCTATGAAGGTCCTTTGTCCGAAGTGCAAAGAGGTCGTAGACCTCGAATATCTTGAGAAGCATGACGAGCAGATTAAATGCTGCTCTAAATGTAAGATCGGAATTCATGCTACTCACAGCAATAACACGGACCGCGAACAGTGGGCGGTCACGTTTGAGAAACCGGTACCAAAGAAACAGCCTGGCAGAGTTCAACCCTGGCTGAAGTTATTGATAGCAGCGACGGCAATCACTATTGCATTTGCATTTTATCGAGCCTGCGAAATGAATAAGGCAGGGGAAGCAGAACAGATTCAAGAATTGAATTATGGATACAGTCAAGATAACGATCGATGGACAGGAAGTAACCGCGCCGAAGGGGGAGTTGCTGATAGAGGCCTGCGAGATGAACGGGATCTATCTGCCACGGTTCTGCCATTTCCGGGGGCTGACGCCGCAGGCGTCGTGCCGGATGTGCGTGGTGAGGGTCGACAACCCGAAGATTCCGAAGCTGCAGACGGCGTGCACGATGCCGGTCAGCGAGGGGATGGTGGTGACGACCGATTCGCAGGAGATCGAGGAGGTTCGGTCGGCGATGATCGAGTTCCTGCTCTCGAATCATCCGGTCGACTGTCCCGTCTGCGACCGCGCCGGTGAGTGCGAGCTGCAGGACCAGACCTACGGTTTCGGCGAGGACCGGACTCGATCCCAGTACGACGACAAGGAGAATTACCTCGAGCGTCAGATCTCGCCGTTCATCTACAACGATCCGCAGCGTTGCGTGGTCTGCAAGCGATGCACGCGTGTCTGCGAGGAGTGGATGGACGAATTCGCGATCACGACGATCAATCGCGGATCGCACACCTTGATCAGTTCGTTCAGCGGATGGGTGGAGTGTTCGGATTGCGGGAACTGCGTGGATGTCTGTCCGACCGGGACGCTGCTGCACGTTCCGTACAAGTATGTCGCTCGTCCGTGGGATCTGAAGCAGACTCCGACGGTCTGCAATTTCTGTTCGGACGGCTGTTCGATGCTGGCGGGATCGCGGAGCGAGAAGCTGATCCGGACGGTGGCTCGTGACGGTCGCGGGCGGACGGCCGGCGGAATCAACCACGATTTCCTCTGTTCGCTGGGGCGTTACACGATCGACTTCGTACACAGCCGGAAACGGATCGACCGCCCGATGATTCGGCGTGGCGAGCACCTGGTTCCGGCGACCTGGGACGAGGCGCTCGGCTATGTCGCCGAGAAGCTCGGGCAGGTGAAGGCCGGCCACGGCGGCGACAGCATCGGAGTGATCAGCGCCGCGCGGCTGATGAACGAGGATCAGTATGCGCTGCGCCGCTTAGCCTCGGAGGCGATCGGAACCCGCAACGCTGATTTCTACCGCGACGACGACGAGATCGATCTCGGCTCTTTCTTCAAATATGGAACGCCGACGATCGCCACCCAGGAGCATATTCAGAACGCCGAGACGATCCTGCTGATCGGAGCGGATCCGAACGAGGAGAATCCGCTGACGGCCTTCTCGATCCGCTGGGCGGTCAGGCAGAAGGCTGCGCGACTGCTGATGGTCAATTCGATGCCGTCGCGGCTCGAACGGCAGGCTGAGACCGCACTGCGCGTCCGCGAAGGAAGCGAGGCGGCTCTGATACAGGCGCTGCTCGACGATTCGAAGGTCGGCGATGCCGCCGGCGCGATGGGCGTCGACGCCGGTCAGGTTGCGTCGATTCGCAAGACGCTGCTTGAAAGCTCGCGCGTCGTCGTCATCTTCGGAGACGAACTGAGCGGGGCGGCGGTCGAGGCTCTGACGCTGCTCGAGGAGGCGCTGGCGACGCCGAACGCGGAGGTCGCCGAGGCCGCTCGCAAGGCTCATATCGAAGCCCTGCAGCGGGCAGTCAGATCGTCCAACTCGACTCAGAAGCCGTCGATCAACGAAAACCCGTACACCTACATCGTCGAGCATCCGACGCTCGAAGTGGCGGCCGAGCCGGTCCGAACGGCGACCAAGTTCTCGTTCGTCCCGCTCTTGAGGTATGCCAACACGCTCGGCGCGTTGCAGATGGGTATGGACAATGCGCAGACCGGCGGATTGACGGCCCGGGCGATGATCAACGCCGCCGGCGGCTCGATCCGCGCGCTCTACATCGCCGGCGAGGATGTCGTCTCGAAGGCGAACGGCAAAGCTTCGGTGGTCAGATCGCAGCTCGGGAAGCTCGACCTGCTGGTCGTTCAGGAGATGTTCCTGACCGAGACTGCCGAGATGGCGCACGTGGTGTTTCCGGTGACCAGTTTCGCGGAGGCGCAGGGAACGCAGGTCAACAACGGGTCGCAGGTCCAGTTCGTCCGCCGCTCGATTCCGCCCGTCGGACAGGCGCGGCCCGACTGGATGGTGGCAACGCAGGTGGCGCGGCAGTTGGGCGCCGATTTCGGCTACCAGGGACAGCTCAAGAACGTCTTCAGGGAGATCGCCGAGAAGGTTGAGGGGTATTCCGGGCTCTCGCACAATCTGCTGGCCAACGAGGGGGCGACGGTCATCACCCGGCCGCAGCCCGATTCCGGCCGCATCGACCGGACGGATCTGCACAACCGTCTGGCCGCGCAGGTCGCAGCGATCGACCGCAGCGTCGCGCCGGATCATTCTGCGATGACCGCCAAGGCCGGCTCGCGCCTGCAGAAGCGGTACCCCCTGATCACCCGTTATTCGGAGATGATTTCACCCAAACTAGCAGAGGAGTCCGCCATCGGGGCTTCGGCGCCGGTTATCTTTCCGGCGTAACAGGCTGACGCATATATGTCATCAATAATAGAATCGATCGATATCTACTTCCTCCTTGAATCGCTGATCAAGATCGCGATCGTCTTCGTGATCGGACTTCTTTCGCCGGTCGGCATGAACTGGGTCGAACGGCGGACGCTGGCCCTGATCCAGAACCGCCTGGGCCCCAATCGCGTCGGGCCCTTCGGGCTGCTTCAGTCACTGGCCGACGGGATCAAGTTCGCGTTCAAGGAAGACATCATCCCGCTGGCCGCGAACAGGTGGCTCTACACTCTGGCGCCGATAGTAGCGGTGATTCCGGCCTTCATGGTGACGATCGTCTATCCTTTCGGCCCGGAGATCGACCTCCCGTTCATCGGCAAGACCAAATTCTATGTCACCAACTTCAACGTCGGCCTGCTCTATGTGCTGGCAATGACCAGTCTCGGCGTCTACGGAATCATCCTGGCGGGCTGGGGATCGAACTCGAAGTACAGCCTGCTCGGCGGCCTGCGCTCATCGGCGCAGGTGATCAGTTACGAGCTGAGCCTCTCGCTGGCGCTGGTCGGCGCCATGCTCCAGGCCGGATCGCTCGATCTGGTCAAGATCGTCGAAAGCCAGTCGGGCTGGGGCGGCATGCAGTGGCACATCTTCATGTTTCAGCCGCTCGGATTCATTATCTACCTGATCAGCGCCATCGCCGAGACCAATCGCATCCCGTTCGATCTTCCGGAAGCGGAGACCGAGCTGGTCGGCGGATTCCATACCGAGTACAGCAGTTCGCTCAAATTCGCCATGCTCTTTATGGCCGAGTACGTGAACATGCTGACGGTTTCGGTGCTCGCGACGGTCATCTTCCTCGGCGGCTGGAACGGCCCGTTCGTCAAGGAGATTCCGCTCCTCGGTCTGCTCTACTTCTTCATCAAGATCAGTTTCTTCATGTTCCTCTACATCTGGCTGCGCGGAACTCTGCCGCGCTTCAGATACGATCAACTGATGAACTTCGGATGGAAAGTATTGCTGCCGCTTGCGCTGGTCAATATCGTCATCTCGGCGGTGATCGGATTGTTCGTCTATTGATTGGTCAGTAGAAAGTAAAAAGTAGAAAGTAGAAAGTGATGGATCAAATAGCACTCGATATTCCCAAGCTGATGTTCCTGGCCTTCGCCGGGATCGCGGTTGTGGCTGCCTTCAACCTGATTCTGCAGCGCAATCCGATCTACAGCGCACTGAGCCTGATCGTCACTCTCTGCGTCATGGCGGCGCTCTTCCTGATGCTGAGCGCGCCGTTCATCGCGGTGATTCAGATCGTGGTCTATGCCGGAGCGATCATGGTTCTCTTCGTCTTCGTGATCATGCTGCTCAACATCCGCGAGGAAGAGTCGAAGGTCGATCGCCAGAAGTATCTGAAATGGGCGGCTGCGCCGATGTTCCTGGCGCTGCTGGCGCAGGTCTTCGCAGTGATCCGGTATGTCGATGCGCAGGCGCCGCCGATCCAGAGCCCGAACGCGCCGGGAGTCAATCCGGCGGATTCGCTCGGGACGGTCGAATCGATCGCCAATGCGATGTTCACGACCTATGTGCTGCCGTTCGAGGCGACATCGGTGCTGATTCTGATGGCGATCGTCGGTTCGCAGTTGCTGGCGAGGCGTGAGAAGAAGGAAGACATCGAGCGGATCGAAGAGGCGCTGGCGGTCGAGCAGTCCGAGCAGGAGCTGGCTCACCGGACGTCGGAAAAATCGAATGAGGAGGTGGCAGCCTGATGGTCCCGCTTTCATGGTATCTGGCGCTGAGCGCCGTGCTCTTTACGATCGGCGTCGTCGGCGTCGTCATTCAGCGAAACATCATCGTCCTGTTTATGTGCATCGAGCTGATGCTCAATGCCGTTAATCTGACCCTCGTCTCGTTTTCACGGTTCATGGGAGACGTGACGGGGCAGCTCTTCGTCTTCATCGTCATGGCGGTGGCGGCGGCAGAGGCTGCGGTCGGCCTGGCGATCATCATCGCTCTGTTCAGGAACCGCGAAACATTGAACGTGGACGAGGCGGATTTACTCAAGCTGTAAAATACTTAACTCCGGACACATATGCTCAAATGGATTATCCTCGCGCCGCTGATCGGCGTGATCATCAACGGGCTGCTGGGTAAGCTGATCAAGGAGCGGCTGGTCGGGTTGATCGCCTGCGGGTCTGTCGCAGTCTCGGCTGTGCTCGCCTTCACGGTCTTCTTCACGCAGTTGCTGCCGCTGCCGGCCGAGAAACGCGTCATCACTGAGCACTTCTTCACCTGGCTGTCGGTCGGAGGCTTCCGCGCCGATTTCGCCTTCATGGTCGATCCGCTCTCGGGCATCTACATCCTCTTCATCACCGGCGTCGGTCTGCTGATCCACATCTATGCGACCGGCTACATGCACGGCGATCCCGGCTTCTACAGGTTCTTCATCTACCTCAACCTGTTCATGTTCATGATGCTGACGCTGGTGCTGGCGGACAATCTGCTGGTGCTCTTCGTCGGCTGGGAAGGGGTCGGTCTCTGCTCTTATCTGCTGATCGGTTATTACATCGACCGGAAGGAAGCGGGCGATGCTGCCAAGAAGGCGTTCGTCACCAACCGCATCGGCGATTTCGGCTACATGATCGGGATGTTCCTGGTCTTCACGACGTTCGGGACGATCAGTTTCGTCGCCAAGGACGGGATGCCGGGCTTCCTGGAGCAGGCGGCGACGCGTCCGGTCGAGGCGTTCGGAGCGCTCGGAGTGATGACGGGGATCGCGCTGCTGCTCTTCGTCGGAGCCACCGGAAAGTCGGCTCAGATTCCGCTCTACGTCTGGCTGCCGGATGCGATGGCCGGTCCGACGCCTGTTTCCGCGCTGATCCACGCCGCGACGATGGTCACGGCGGGCGTCTATCTTACGGCGCGGTGCAGCGCGGTGGTGGTCAAATCGCCGACCGCGATGGCGGTGATCGCTGTGATCGGCGCGGCGACCGCAATCTTCGCGGCCACGATCGGTCTGGCGCAGAACGACATCAAGAAGGTGCTCGCGTACTCGACGGTCTCGCAGCTCGGCTACATGTTCCTGGCCTGCGGCGTCGGGGCATTCACGGCCGGCATTTTCCACGTCATGACGCACGCCTTCTTCAAGGCGCTGCTCTTCCTCGGATCGGGTTCCGTCATTCACGGCATGCACGAAGAGCAGGACATCCGCCGGATGGGTGGGTTGCGCAAGTACATGCCGATCACCTTCGCGACGATGATGGCGGGATGGCTCGCGATCTCGGGGTTCCCGCTCCTCTCGGGCTTTTTCAGCAAGGACGAGATCCTCTGGCAGACCTGGGCGACCTCGGCGCTGCCCGCCGGCTGGGGCAAGGTGCTCTGGGGGATCGCCGCTCTGACAGCGCTTCTGACCGCCGTCTACATGACGCGCATGATGGTGCTCACTTTCTTCGGCCAGGAG
>CALBSU010000775.1 GCA_937967285.1 uncultured Acidobacteriota bacterium | reverse complement strand
GGTTACGCTCGGCCTGCGGCCTCGCTTCACCCGGGGCTATTTTCTGACGCCCGCTGCGCGGGCTGAGCAGTTACTCAATATTTATGAATTAATTGAGTTCCAGGGATGATTTGTATCTCTTCGTGCTTTCTTCGTGTTCCTTCGTGGATGAAAAAAAACCAAGTTGGTTCGTTGATTAACCATTATGAAACTGATCGATCTGAGAAGCGATACGGTGACGAAGCCGACCGAGCGGATGCGACGGGCGATGGCCGGGGCCGAGGTAGGCGATGACGTCTACTTCGAGGACCCGACCGTGCGCCGACTGCAGGACCGCGCGGCTGAGCTGACCGGCAAGGAAGCGGCGCTCTTCGTTCCCTCGGGCACGATGGGCAACCAGATCTGCGTCAGGCTCAATTCGCGTCCCGGGACGGAGGTCGTGCTCGAGGAGCGAAGCCACATCCTGAATTACGAGATGGGAGCGTCAGCGCTTATCTCCGGCGTGACTTTACGGCCCGTCCGGGGCGAAGACGGGCTGCTCGACTGGGAGAAGGTGAGCGCGGCGATCCGTCACAACGCGCCGTACTATGTCACGCCGACCTCGATGGTGGCGCTCGAGAACAGTCACAACATGGCCGGGGGATCGGTCATGTCGCCGGCGGTTGCCGGGGAGATCTGCGCCGGAGCGCGGGCGCTCGGCCTGAGGACGCACCTCGACGGAGCGCGGATCTTCAACGCCGCGGTCGCGCTCGGAACGACGGTGGCGGAGATCGCGCGCCCCTTCGACAGCGTTATGTTCTGCCTCTCGAAGGGACTCGGCGCTCCGGTCGGTTCGATCATCGCCGCAAGTCGCGAGATGATCGACGAGGCCGTCCGGATGCGCAAGCTGCTCGGCGGGGGGATGCGCCAGGTCGGAGTGCTGGCCGCGGCCGGTCTGGTCGCGATCGAGGAATCACCCGAGGCGCTCCCGCAAGATCATGCCAATGCCCGGAGGCTGGCGGAGGGGCTCGCCGAAATCCGCGGGATCGAAGTCGACCCGGAAAAAGTCCCGACCAATATCGTGATCTTCGACATTTCCGCGACAGGAATGACAACATCCGGAATGACAATCGAATTGAAGGAACGTGGAGTGCTGGCCAACGGCATCAATCAGCGCGAGATGCGGATGGTGACGCATTACGACGTCAGTCGCGAGGAGATCGAATCCACCCTCGCAATCGTCAGGGAGATCGTGGAAAGGTGACCGGAATTGAACCGTAAACTGATCATCGCCATCGACGGCCCGGCCGGAGCCGGCAAGAGCACTGTCGCCCGAAAGCTCGCGCGGCAACTGGACTACACCTTCATCAATACCGGCGCGATGTACCGCGCCGTGGCATGGAAGGCCGCCACCTCGGGAATTCCGCTCGATGACGCAGAGAAGATAGGCCAAATGGCCGGCGAGTCGCGAATCGAACTCATCGGCCCGGTCGACTCGACGCGGGTTCTGATCGACGGAGAGGATATCACCGAGCGGATAGTTTCACCGGAGGTCAGCCGGGCCGCCTCGGTGGTCTCGGCGATTCCCGCCGTCCGCCGGGCGCTCGTCGCCATCCAGCAGCGGATCGGCAGCGCCGGCGGAGTGGTCATGGAGGGCCGGGATATCGGAACCTGCGTCTTCCCGCATGCCGACGTCAAGATCTATCTCGACGCCACATCTGAAGCGCGGAGCCGGCGCCGTTTCGATGAAGACACCGCGCGAGGAATCGCGGTCGACTCGATCGAAAAGATGCGGGACGACATCGAAGAACGCGACCGGCGCGATAAAACCCGTAACGATTCTCCGCTCGTCAAGGCCGATGACGCGATCTATATCGACTCCTCCGGTCTGTCGATCGAAGAGGTCATCAACCTGATCCTCGAAGCCGTCTCCGCCAAAGCCGGCTGAAGGAGTGAAGATGTTTACAGGAATCATCGAGGAACTGGGATCGATAAAGAGGATGACCGCGCTCCCGGACGGAGCGCGAATCGAGGTCTCGGCCTCGACCATCCTCGAAGACGCGCGGACCGGCGACAGCATCGCCGTCAACGGCGTCTGCCTGACCGTGGTCGACCGGGGCCGGGACTGGTTTGCGGCCGACGTCTCGGCTGAGACGCTCCGCCGGACCAGCCTCAAGGCCGCAAAAAGCGGGTCGCGGGTCAACCTCGAACGACCGCTCATGCCGACATCGAGGCTCGGCGGGCATATCGTCCAGGGACACGTCGACGGGACCGGAAACTTCATCGAAGCCCGCCCCTCGGGCGACGGCTGGATCGTCCGTATCGGCTATCCCGATGATCTGGGTCGCTACATCGTCGAAAAAGGATCGATCTCTGTCGACGGCATCAGCCTGACCGTCGCCTCGCTCGGCGACGGATGGTTCGAGATCGCCGTCATCCCGCATACGTGGAAGGTCACGAATCTGAGCTCACTCCAACGCGGCGCGCCCGTCAACCTCGAAGTCGATATCATCGCAAAATACGTCGAACGGATGCTCGGCGCACGAACGCCCGGGAACAACCTGACGATCGAGAAGCTGGAAGAGCTGGGGTATTAAACAGTTGCCGGTATTTTCAACTGCGGGCCGATAGTAAATTAAATGAGTCTTGGAATTACGTCTGGAAACTGAGACACAATGTCACTGGCAGCTATTGAACAAGCGATTGAGGATTTCCGGGCCGGCCGGATGGTGATCATCGTCGACGACGAGGATCGCGAGAACGAGGGCGATCTGGCCTGTGCGGCCGAGATGGTGACGCCGGAGATCATCAATTTCATGGCGCGGGAGGGTCGCGGACTGATCTGTCTGCCGCTGACCGAGGAACGCTGCGACGAGCTCAACCTGCCGCTGCAGGTCTCGGAGCACGAGAATTCATCGGGGTATGGAACGGCCTTCACGGTCTCGATCGAGGCGCGGCAGGGAGTGACGACGGGGATCTCGGCGGCCGATCGCGCGCGAACGATTCGGACTGCGGTCGATCCGAAATCCAGGGCGAGCGATCTGGTGCGGCCGGGGCACATCTTCCCGCTCCGCGCGCGTCGCGGAGGCGTGCTGATGAGGCCCGGTCAGACCGAGGCCAGCGTCGACCTGGCGCGGATCGCCGGTCTGACTCCGGCAGCCGTCATCTGCGAGATCATGAATGAGGACGGATCGATGGCCCGGATGGCGGAGCTTGCCGGTTTCGCCGCCAGACACAACCTGCACATCATTTCCGTCGCCGACCTGATCCGCTATCGAATCAGCAATGAAATATGCGTGCAGCGTGTCGCCGAAGCCGTGGTCCCGACAATTCACGGCGAATTCCGCGCGATCGCCTTCGAGAACGCGCTCAACGGCGAGGTTCACCTGGCCATGGTCATGGGAGAGATCTCGCCCGATGAACCTGTCCTGGTGCGCGTCCACACCCAGTCGGTTCTGAGCGATGTCTTCGGAAGCCTGAAGGACGATCACGGAGAGCAGCTCCAGATCGCGTTACAGAAGATCAGGGAGGCCGGGCGCGGCATCGTCCTCTACCTCAAACAGGAGATGCCCGGCGTCGGACTGGCCGACCAGTTGCTCGGTTACCGCGGCAAGGGCGGAAGCACGAAACCGGACCCGATGCGGGACGTCCGCGATTACGGGACCGGCGCTCAAATCCTGCACGAACTCGGAGCCAGAAAGCTCCGACTCCTCTCCAATCGACCGCCGAAACTGCACGCCCTCGAGGGCTTCGAACTCGAGATCGTCGAGCAGGTTCCGCTGCGGTGAATCAACCCTCGCCGAACCTGACCGTATCGTCCTCGACGATGCTCGATTTGGCCCGCGCTTCCTCCCGGCGGTTCAGTTCATTGGTGTCGACGCGGTCGACCGGTGAATTGTAGGACGGCATGTAGCTGGACGAGAAACCGGGGATCGACTGTTCAGCTTGCGGCGCCTCGACCGTTTTCGGAACAATAAAAATGCCGTTGATCAGGTGGGCGGCACCCTTGGCGACAGGGATCAGTCCGAGAACCCACAGCACCCGGACGACCTGAGCGATGCCCGTCACGGGATGCCCCGTCTCGGTCAGAATCGCCTGCTGAATGCTCTCGATCAGACCGGAACTGGCCGCCGCTCCGAGGACGTAATACCATGCGGCCATGATCGCACCGCCGCTGAAGATGCTCAGAGCCGCCTGCTGCAGGCTGTACTTGCGGCTGTGCGCCGCCTTGACCTTCTTGAGCGCCTTATCGAACTCGCGGCTCCAGACAGGCGCCTGGACCGCGATCTGAGGATCGAGCCGCTTGGTCCGCTTGACGGCGATATTGGCCTCCTCGAATCCGGCCTTCAGGTTGGCTCCCAGCTCGCGCAGATCTCGCTTCAGATTTTCGAAATCCAGCGGACCCCGGTTCTTCCCCTCTATCGCATCGAGGATCAGTCCCAGATCCATCCCGCAATTACGGCAAAACCGCTGTCCCTCGACAGCATTACTCGAACACCGGGGGCAGTACATCCTCGACCTCCTCGTCTGTTGACACCGCGGGTTGAAATTCTACATTCGGGATTACGCTGACCGGGCGACGCGAGTTCCGATCAACGGGCTTTTCGTTTGGCGCCTTTACGGAAATAACTCGTCCTGACGACCGTCTTGATGTTCCCGCGAACATTGAAATCACCTTCGAGGTGAAACTCGAGTGGATCGCACACAGCAACGAAATCTTCCCTGATCCGGTTGACCACGTGCTCGTGAAAGATCTTCACGTCCCGGAAGGAGTTGATGTAGAGCTTGAGCGACTTGAGTTCGATGCAGCGCTGGTTCGGCACATAGGTGATGTGCAGCGTCGCGAAATCCGGGAAATCGGAGAACGGACAGATCGCCGTGAACTCCGCCGACGTGAAACTGATCTCGATCCTGCGTCCGGGATATTCGTAAGCGAA
>CALBSU010000774.1 GCA_937967285.1 uncultured Acidobacteriota bacterium | reverse complement strand
GCCAGCCCGTCGACGATCTTCATCGACGCGCCCGGATCGTAGAAGTTCGCCGTCCCGACCTGCACCGCGCTTGCGCCGGCGATCAGAAATTCGAGCGCGTCTTCCGTGTTCGTGATCCCGCCGATCCCGATCAGCGGGATCCTGACCGCGCGGAATGCCTGGTAGACGCATCGCACCGCGATCGGTTTGATGGCCGGCCCCGAAAGGCCGCCGGTCACGTTGGCCAGCCTCGGCCGTCTCGTATTGATATCGATCGACATGCCGACCGCCGTGTTGATCAGCGAGAGCGCGTCGGCGCCGGCCTCCTCGACCGCGCGCGCGATCGAGGCGACATCGGTCACGTTCGGCGAGAGCTTGACGATGACGGGTCTTGAAGATGCCTTCCTGACCGCCCGTGTGACCGCCGCCGCCTGAGTCGCATCGTTGGCGAAGCTCTCTCCGCCCGCCTTGACGTTCGGACAAGAGATGTTCAGTTCGTACCCGTGGATCCCCTCGCCGGATTCGAGGATCTCGATCGCCTCGATGTACTCCTCGATCGTGTAGCCGAAAACATTCGGGATGATCCGCGTGTCATAGTCTCTGAGCCGCGGCAGCTTCTCCTCGACGAAGGCACGAGCGCCGATATTCTGCAGGCCGATCGCGTTGAGCATCCCGCCGTGGGTCTCGACGATGCGCCACGGAGCGTTCCCCGGCATCGGGCGCGCCGACAAGCCCTTGGTGCAGATCCCGCCCAGCCGGTCCAGGTCGATCAGTTCGGCCATGTCCAGCCCGTATCCGCACGTCCCGCTCGCCGTCAGCACGGGATTGTTGAACCGGATGCCTGCGATCTCGACCGCCAGCATCGGATCGATCGTCACGGTAGTTGAAATTTCACTCATTGCGGCTTCCGTTGATGTTCACGAACCTGAGCAGGAACTGCTTGTCGTTCAGAAAGGTCAGCCGGTCGACCGCGTCGCGCACCGGCAGCCATTCCGCCCGCTCGATCTCGTCCGATTCCTCGAATGCGTGCTCTCCGACCGGCTGCATGTGCCAGTAGAGGACCACCTTCGGCTCTCCCTTGACCGGATAGGACGTGAAGCCCGCGAAATCGGTGATCACCGTATCGTAACCCGTCTCCTCGCGCACCTCGCGCTGTGCCGCCGCGTCCCAGCCGGGATCGGTATCGTCGATGTGGCCCTTCGGAAACTTCCACGCCTGATCCTCGCGGCTGAGGATCAGCAGTACCTCGCGGACTCCGACGGTTTCGCGCCAGACCAGGCCGCCGGCGCAGTAATCTATCTTCCTGTTGCCTTCAGATTTCATGTTCGAATGCGAATTGTTTCAGAAAATCCCTGTCACGGTCGTGCTTCAGCCGGTCGATCGCTTCGCGGACCGACATCCACTCGTAACGTTCAATCTCGTCCGTCGGTATGAACTCCGACTCTCCGACCGGCAGCATGTGCCAGAGGAAGACGACCTTGTAAGCGCCGCTCGATGCCGTGTACTTGAGCACTCCGGCGAAGTCAGTGATCACCGTATCGTAACCCGTCTCCTCCTTGACCTCGCGCTGCGCGGCGGCGTGCCATCCGGCGTCGGTCGGCTCGACGCGGCCTTTCGGGAACATCCAGTTCTGCCACCTGCGGACCAGTATCAGCAGCACCTCGCGTTCTCCACCCGTCTCGCGCCAGACCAGGCCGCCGGCGCCGTATGTGATCTCGACGGGTTTCGACTCCTGAGCTTTCACCAGTGCAGCTCCTCGTGCCGGAAGATCGGCCCCTCCGTGCAGACCTTCTGATAGACATATCCCGGAGGTTTGTCGGTCCTGATCGCCACCGCGCAGCCGACGCAGACGCCGTATCCGCAGCCCATCGGCGCTTCGAGCGAAAGCTGCCCCGGAACGCCGTGCTCGTCGGCGATCAGCGAAACCCTGTGGAGCATCGGGTCCGGCCCGCAGGCATAGATGATCGAATCTCCCCACGTCCCCGACTTGAGCCCCGCTTCGAGCGGCGCGGTGACGAATCCTTTCTCGCCGTACGATCCGTCGACCGTCGCGCCGATCACGTTCTCCTCTGACAGCAGTTCGACGAAATCGTCCAGACCGCACAGGTCTCCGCGGCTCGCCCCGCCGATCAGCAGCCGCGTGGCGATTCCCGCCCTGATCAGTTCCTCCGCCAGCATGAAGAGCGCCGCCGATCCGACGCCTCCCGCCACCAGCAGCGCCGTCTTTCCGCGCGCGGCACGGATGTCGTACGTGTTGCCCAGTGAGCCCAGGAAGTCGACACCGTCTCCGGGTCTCAACTGCGCCAGCGCCTGCGTTCCCCGGCCGAGCACCTGATAGATGAACTCGACGTGAACGCCGTCGGCGTCCCGATCGCACCGGTAATAGGCCATCGCGCGTCGCAGCAGCGGCTCGAAGATTCCGTGCGCCTTGAGCATCGCGAACTGACCCGGCAGCACCGTGATCGGCTGCCCGATCCTCAAACGCAGCAGCCCGTAGCTTCGGCCCGAATCCGATCCCGACGGATCGTTGCGCTCGACTATCGCCACCGTATCGATCATGCCACGCGTTTCGAAACTTGATTCCTGTTCTGGCAAAAGGATGACTCCGACTGTGAATATCAGGGAAGCAGAGGGCAGTCTACCAGAATGAATTCTTGAGTGGCAAAGCCCGGCCGCAAATTCCGCGTCCCGGCGCTTCCGGCAGTTTACTTACCGCGCGGATTTCGTGTAGATTGAGGTACGCATATGAAACTCAATAAAGTATTTCCGGTCGTTCTGATCAGCGTCATCCTGCTGGCTTCGGTCCCTTTTCTGCTCGGACTCTTCTGGCCCCGGATCAACGATGTCGCGACCGGCGCCACGCCCGAATATCCTGACATCCTGCCGCAGGCGTTCTCGCAGCCGCGCGACGCCGTCTTCGACGCCGCTCTCGCAACCTCGAAGGCGATGGGCTGGGACGTGCTGACGGCAGATCAGGCAACCGGGACGATCGAGGCCGTGGCGACAACGCGCATCTTCAAATTCAAGGATGATGTGACCATAACCGTGACTCGCGAGACGGACCGCACCGTGGTCAATGTCCGCTCGCGCTCGCGCGTTGGCAAGAGCGATCTCGGCGAGAACGCTCGCAGAATCCGCGCTTTTCAGGCGGAACTGATGAAGAGACTATAAGCGGGAGCGCCTGGGAGCGCCGAGCCCCAGCTCGGCGGTTTCCATCATAAAAGTCAGCTGCCGGGCTGGGGCGCGGCGCTCCCAGGGGTGAATCAACCTATGGAATTCGTCGAAAAAGCAGTCATCATGACCTCCGCCGATATGAACCGCGTCCTGACGCGGATGGCGACGCAGATCGTCGAGAACAATCCCGACCTGAGCAACGTCCTGCTGGTCGGCATCCGGCGCCGCGGAGTCCCGCTGGCCGAACGGCTGGCCGCCAAAATTGACGAGGTCGATGAAGTCAAGGTCGCCACCGGCGCGCTCGACATCACGCTTTACCGCGACGACCTGAGCACCGTCGCCGATCGCCCCGTCGTCAACAAGACCGAACTTCCGGCCAACATCACAGGGAAAACGATCGTCCTCGTTGACGACGTGCTCTACACCGGCCGCACGATCCGCGCCGCGCTCGATGAACTGATCGACTTCGGCCGTCCGCACCGCGTCCAGCTCTGCGTCCTGATCGACCGCGGATGGCGCGAATTGCCGATCCAGGCCGATTACGTCGGCAAATTCGTGACGACCACCGAGAACCAGATCATCAAGGTCATGCTGCCGGAATTCGACGAGACCGAAGAGGTCCTGCTGGTCGAAACGAAATAGAACGATGACTCATGCCACTCAATCGTAAAGATCTTCTTGGAATCGAAGACCTGACCGCCGAAGAGATCGAGCTCATCCTCGATACAGCCGAGACGTTTCGCGACGTCAATGCCCGACAGATCAAGAAAGTCCCCACACTGCGCGGCAAGACCGTCATCAACCTCTTCTTCGAGGCCTCGACGCGCACCCGGACCAGCTTCGAGATCGCCGCCAAACGACTTTCGGCGGATGCCATCAACATCTCCGCCTCGACCTCGAGCGTGGTCAAGGGCGAAACGCTCGTCGACACCGCGATGAACCTGCAGGCCATGGCGCCGGACGCCATCGTCATCCGCCATTCGTCATCCGGCGCTCCGCATCAGATCTCGCGCATTCTCAAGGCATCGGTCATCAACGCCGGCGACGGAGCCCACGAACATCCGACTCAGGCGCTGCTCGACGCGCTGACCATCCGCCAGAACAAGGGACGGATCTCGGGACTCAGGGTCGCCATCGTCGGCGACATCCTCCACAGCCGCGTCGCCAGATCGAACGTTCACCTGCTGGTCAAGCTCGGAGCCCACGTCGTCCTCGCCGGCCCGCGGACTCTGCTGCCGCTCGGCCTCGACCGTCTGATCGAGCAGTCTCCCGGCACAATCACCTTCGCCGATAACATAGACGACGCCATCGCGGACGCCGATGTAGTGATGATGCTCCGAATCCAGCTCGAACGCATGGCCGGCGGATTCTTCCCCAGCCTGCGCGAATATTCGATCCATTACGGACTCAACCGGCGCCGGCTCCAGCTCGCCAAACCCGACTGCATCGTTCTCCACCCCGGCCCCGTAAACCGCGGCGTCGAAATCGATTCCGACGTCGCCGACGGCCCTTTCTCCCTGATCCTCGATCAGGTCAGCAACGGCGTCGCCGTCCGCATGGCCGTCCTCTATCTGCTGGCCGGAGGTAGTGAGTCATCGAAGTAGAAAGTAAAAAGTAGAAAGATATACGGACGCCGCGGAGCGGAGGAATGAGCTTAGCCCGGCCCTTCAGGGCCGGGGAATGAGTAGAAAGTAGAAAGTAAAAAGTAGAAAGATATACGGACGCCGCGGAGCGGAGGAATGAACTTAGCCCGGTCCTTCAGGGCCGGGACAACGATATGACCAAACCCACATTGATTAAAAACGGACGGATCATCGATCCCTCGCAGAGCCTCGACGCTCAGCGGGATCTCCTCATCCGCGAAGGCCGCGTAGCCGAAATCTCCGAATCGATCGACGCCCCCGATGCAGAGATCCTCGATGCCTCGGGGCTGATCGTCGCTCCCGGATTCATCGACCTCCACGTCCACTTCCGCGAACCGGGCCAGGAGTACAAAGAGACGATCGAATCGGGCTCGCGCACCGCCGCCGCCGGGGGGTTCACCTCGGTCTGCTGCATGCCCAATACAAACCCGATCAACGACAACTCCTCCGTCACCAGCTTCATCGTCGAACGTGCGAGGGAGTCCGCGATCGTCAACGTCTTCCCGATCGGCGCCATCACGCGTGAATCGAAGGGCGAGGAGCTGGCCGAGATCGGCGAGATGAAGAAGGCCGGCATCGTCGGTATCAGCGACGACGGCAAACCGGTCCTCGATTCCGGAATCATGCGCCGGGCGATGGAATACTCGATCGACTTCGATCTGCCCGTCATCGATCACTGCGAGGACTGCTGCGGATCGAAAAACTGGGCCATGCACGAAGGCGAATATTCGGCGCTGATGGGACTCAAAGGTCTGCCCGGCGCGGCCGAGGATCTGCACGTCTCGCGCGACCTGCTGCTGGCTGAAATGACCGGCGCCCGCATCCACATCGCGCACATCTCGACCGCGAAATCCGTCGATATGGTTCGTCAGGCCAAAGCCCGCGGAGTCCGCGTCACATGCGAGGTCACTCCGCATCACTTCACCCTGACCGACGAAGACGTCTACCGCAGCGGCTACGACACCAACTTCAAGATGGCGCCGCCGTTGAGGTCCCGAGCAGACCTCGATGCCATCCTCGAAGGGCTGCGTGACGGCACGATCGACGCCATCGCCACCGATCACGCTCCGCATCACGCCAACGAGAAGATGCTCGAATTCGACCGCGCCCCCAACGGCATCATCGGACTCGAAACCGCCGTCAGCCTGACGCTCGATCGTCTCGTCCATCGCGGAATCATCACGATGACCAGAATGGTCGAACTGCTCTCGATCAATCCGGCCCGCATCTTCAAACTCGATCGCGGAACCCTCAAGCCCGGCTCGATCGCCGATGTCACGATCTTCGATCCGGAAAAAATGGTCACGATCGATCCGAACGCCTCCCTCTCGAAATCACGCAATACGCCATTCGGCGGATGGGAATTGAAAGGCGCTCCCGTGAGGACCGTGGTACAGCACCGCGAGCGATAGCGAGCGGGTGTTGCTACAGCACCTCGAGCGATAGCGACCAGGTGTTGCTACAGCACCGCGAACGATAACGACCGGGTACTGGTACAGTACCGCGAGCGATAGCGACCGGGTACTGGTACAGTACCGCGAGCGATAGCGACCGGGTATTGGTACAGTACCGGGAGCGATAGCGACCGGCTCATCCTTGAACAGTGCTTCCCTCAGGACTATCATCTACCCGTACCAACCAGGCAACAACAATCAGGAATTGAATAAATCCGCACCAAAGCGGAATAAACAGGAGGATTAAGATGAAATCGTACTTTTTTGCATTGGTGATCGTTCTCGGTCTGATGATCGGCTGTTCAGCGCCCGCCCCGCAGCAAACCGGCGGCGAGCAGCAGTCGAGCACTGCACAGGCCCCTGCCGAGCAACCGGCGGCTACACCACAACCCGTCCAGCCTCAGGGCGATGCCCTGGTTCCGGGCACCGACTTCAACGCCACCGGGCAGATCACCTGCTCGATGGGCGGCGGAGCCACCGGCAACTGTGACTTCGGCGTCAAGCGCGAAGGCAACGGTAGCGGCATGGTCACCGTCACCAAACCCGACGGAAGCAAGCGCGTCATCTTCTTCGAGAACGGCAAGGCGACAGGTTTTGACCAGTCCCAGGCCGATAAAGGTCTCAAGTTCAGCGCAACTAAAAAGGGCGACATGACCATCGTCAACATCGGTCAGGAACGTTATGAGATCTTCGATGCCGTGATCTATGGCGGCTGATTATTCTGAAGAACAATAACGGGAGCGCCGGCCATCTGTCAGTTTTCGATCGCCGGCGCTCCCGTTCCCTTTCCGTAACTCACCCCATGCTCGAACAGGATGCCTGGAGCCGTCTGACCTCAAAAGAGCAGCACATCGTCTCGGCCAAATTGCCCGTTGAAGATGGCTGCCCTAACGCGTTCAACGACAGATTCACCGGCCTCAACGATATTCAAACGGACGCTCTGGTCACAGCAGTCAGGAACCTGATCGATAATTCAGGCGGACGTGCCGGCAACCCTGTCTGGCATTGCATCGGCAGCATCGACGGAGGTTGGGTCGACGAACGGAACCCTGCTTCAGCCGCCCTGACGTTGACTGTCCCGGATCCGGGCGACTTTCTCTCTCAACTCGCCGATCAGGGGTACGATGTCGATCGTTTTTACGAGATCCTGGCCGGCAAACACAGGCACTCTGCACGTTTCGTTACGGAAACCTCACGTCAGCCGGGAATGCATTTCGTTCAACTGGTCGTTTACCCAGAAACCAGATTCGACGTTCACTGGGACAGGAGATCATCGGCTTTCAGAAAAGTAACCTGGTACTTCTACCTCTTTGGCCCCTTTGCCCGCATCGTCGAGCGACTGGTCGCCGGCAGAACGCACACCCGCGCAATCTCCGCAGCCCGGGTAAGAAAGGAACTCATCAGGATGGGGCTGGCGCCCATGGAACAGCGCCGGGATGGAACGGCACCGGGAGCGATAGCGACCGGGTAGAGAAATACCCTCAGGCCGGTACTCTTTCTGATTGATCTGGTCGAGGTGTGCCGGATGTTGAGCAGCGGGTTTTGATCATGGTCTCACAATGCACTACCGAACAATAATAAAATAGTAAGTGAAGTTACGCCGTGAAAACTATTGATTTGATCTTGACTTGAATTCGCCCCGATAGGGGCGACAG
>CALBSU010000773.1 GCA_937967285.1 uncultured Acidobacteriota bacterium | reverse complement strand
GCTCCCGCCGGGGTTGAAAGCATCCGCGGAGGATCGCGCGGCTGTCGAAAGGATATCCAGGCGCCTGTTCGACGGGGCGAACGGACGCTTCGTCAGGGAAGAGAAGGCAGCGCTCGGCAGGGCTCTGGCCGCGGCCGTCAGGCCGGACGTCGATTTTTCGGGGGCGGGAAGCGGGATCGGTTTCATCCGCAGATCGACCGATTCGGCAGAGGTCTATTTCATCGCCAACACGACAAATGCTGCCCGGAGCCTGAGCCCGGAATTTCGCGTGACGGGGATGAATGCAGAGATCTGGGATCCGCGGACCGGCGCAATCGAGCCGGCTGCCAATGCACGGGGCAGCCGTATCGATCTGGAACTCGAACCGTACGGCTCGCGTTTCGTCGTCTTCACGCGGAGATCCCTGCCCGCGACACAGAAGCCGGCCCCCATCTCTGCGGAAGTCGATCTGAGCCGAGACTGGTCGCTCGAGATCGCGGGACGGACCGTCAGACTCGATCGGCTGAAATCATGGACAGAAATCGATGAGGATGCGCGGTATTTCTCTGGAACGGGAATTTATCGACGAAATATCAGCGTGCCGGCTGAGTGGGTCGGGCGAAAGGTCGTTCTGGATTTCGGCCGGGGCGAACCGCTTCAGGAAGTCGAGCGACGCAACGGCATGCGAGCATGGCTGGACGCTCCGATTCGCGATGCGGCGACGATCTTCGTCAATGACCGGCGCGCCGGCTCGCTCTGGTGCCCTCCCTATGCGATCGAGATCGGAAACCTGATCAGGCCCGGTGAGAATTCGATCAGGATCGAAGCGGGCAATACGGCGATCAATCATCTCGCGGGCCGCCGGCTGCCGGATTACCGCCTGCTCAACCTCCGCTACGGCGAACGTTTCAGACCGCAGGATATGGAGAACCTTCAGCCTCTGCCGTCGGGACTGCTCGGGCCTGTCAGGGTTGTCGTCAGGTGAGTGGAGGCACGCGGGGGCGCACCGTTGGCACGCGAGGGGGCACCGTTCGCGTGCGCAGCTTTCATCTGACCTCAGGCGCAATGTAATTGGTCATGACCAGATCGCGGTAGGTCTCGTAGAGTCCCGCATCGAAGTCTTTGATGAAGACCGAGATCTTCTGGAGGATCGTGCTGGCGCGATGGCCGGCCAGCCTTGCCGGGTGCGAAAACCTGCCCGTCGCCGATCTGATGAAGAGGCTCTTTTCGGTGATCGGCAGCTTCTTCACATTGGCGACGAACTCGGGAAAGACCTCGCTGCTGAAGAGATACTGCTCGACGTTCGAAGTGTAGTAGGCGGTGACCGTATAGCCGTTCTTTCTGAGGAAATCGCCGACGGCCGCCAGCGCCTTGGTCCCGGCAAAGTTGCCGACCACCGGGATGATCAGGTTCTTTCTGTGCATTTCGCGGAGAAACTGGTAGTCGGCGTCGGATGCCAGAAAATTCCCCTGTTTGCCCTTCTGATCGGTCTGCTCGACGATCTCGCGGAACGAAGGGAAGTTGCTTCCCCAGTATCCGTCCATCCTGTACGAAATCTCCAGCCCGTCGTGATGAAAACTGCGATAGACGTACTCGAGGCTCTTCCGGTCATTGTCGTTGAGAGGGAATTTGAACTCCTTCTCGATGGTTTTCGCGACCTCATCGAGGTTCGCCGAGAATATCTTGTCGTCGGTCGGCGTCCGGTTGATGTAGGCCATCATCTCGTTGAGCGGGCTCTCGTTGGTCGGCGGCTTCTCGCCGGTCAGCGGACGGCTGAAGAGTTTCGAGATGAATCGCACTCTGTCGGGCGAATTATGAAAGATCGCCTTGTACATCAGGTGCTGAATTACCGCCTGCCTCCGTATGTCGACGATGAAGGCGATCTGCGGCCGGATCTTCGCGATGTAGGTGAAGTTCTGTTCAGGCCCGACGCCGAGATACGCGCCGCCTGAAGCGCCGAGATCGCGGAGAAGATCCACGACCGTCAGATAGGCCGTCTCATTCGAGGTGAAATTATCGGAACGGAAGTATCCGCCGTCCTCCGAGAGTTCGTTGATCAGCCGCGAGAATTCCTCTGCCGAGAGGCTCTCGATCCCGGGCTTGCTCTGTCCGAGGACGCCCTGTGCCGCCAATACAAGCAGCAAGATCAGCATCGCGGCGAATCTGCCACGGGCAGCGGAAACAAACGGAAGGGAAACTCTCATCGTCACGATACTCATTTTTACCTCATTTCCAGAATGGTTCTCAGAAAGTGATTCTGCATATCGTACTTGATCGCCCGAAGTTTGCAACAGAAAAACCGGACTGGGGCCCCGCCGCCTGAATCGACTGAGTACTTTGGAAATTAAATATCTTGGGGATATAGACGCCAGGAAACCAAGAGGGCCAAGATGGAATTAAGGATGGAACTGCTCCATGTTCCTCAATTGCATCCTTCACTTGATCTCCTGCTCTTGGCTATCTTGGCAGCTTGGCGTCGAGATCTCTTGGCCCTCTTGGTTTCCTGGCGTCTAAATCCCAAAGAACCTGGTTTCCAGAGTACCGAGTCCGAAAGTGGGAACCCGGTTTCCCACTATCGAACATCGAACGCCCTGCGGTCGTCAGTAAGATGGATTCTAACTTGTGACATATCAACGATTAGCTGTTCGGGATCAGTGGCACGCCGCTTGGATTGTTATTCGGGTCCATCAAGTCGTCAGGAGAGGGAGATCGATTGAAGATGAGCAACATCTGGAAAGATATCAGGTATGGAGCTCGAGTGCTGATCAGGCAGCCGGCGTTCACGATCGGAGCGGTCCTGACGCTGGCGCTCGGGATCGGCGTCAACAGCGCGATCTTCAATGCCGTCAGCGCATTCATCATCCGGCCGATACCGGGCGTCACAGCGCCCGAACGGCTGGTCGTGCCTTTCAAGCTCGATCGTGATGGCGATCTCAATGATTCGTTCTCGTATCCGGATTTCGTCGATTACCGCGACCGCAACCGTTCGCTCGACGGGCTCTTCGCGTACAGGCTGGTATCGGCCGTGATAGGCGAAAAAGACGGCAACGATGTGATCTACGGAGAGATGGTCAGCGGCAACTATTTCGATGTTCTGGGTGTCAGGGCCGCGATGGGGCGTACATTTCTGCCGGCCGAGGGGCGGACGCCAGGTGCGCATCCGGTGGTTGTTCTGAGTCATGACCTGTGGGTCAGGCGGCTGGCGGCCGATCCGTCGATCGTCGGCAGGACGATCCGGCTGAATGATGTCGAATTCAATGTGATAGGCATCGCGCCGCCCCGGTTCCAGGGCACGAAGTGGGGGCTGGGAATGGACTTCTGGGCTCCGCTGATGATGCAGGAACAGATTATGCCCGGAACAAAACTCCTGGATCGGCGCGGATCCCACTGGCTTCAGGTCATGGGACGCCTCAAACAGGGTGTTTCGACGGATGAAGCGCAGTCGGATCTTACTTCCGTCGCGGCCCAGCTCGACAGGGAGTTCGCCTCCGATCGAGGTTCCGGCAACAGAATCAGGCTGCTGCCCGAGACGGAAGCGCGATTCGATCATGCGCAGACGGCCGTCAGCATGGGATCGGGAGCGGCTCTGGCATTGGTCGGCGTGATACTGATCGTCGTCTGCGCCAATCTGGCCAATCTGATGCTGGCGCGGGCGAGCAGAAGAAGGCGCGAGATCGGCATTCGCATCGCTCTCGGAGCGAGCCGGCGCCGCCTGGTCGCTCAGCTTCTGACCGAAAGCCTGCTGCTTGCGCTCGCGGGCGGAGCGCTCGGTTTCGTGATCTCGTTCTGGATCGCCGATCTGATCTTCAGTCTGGCTCCGGCGTTGCCGTACCGGATGGTGCTCAATCTCGCTCCGGATACGGGCGTCATTATTTTCACTCTGATCATATCCCTGCTGGCCGGCCTGATCTTCGGACTCGTCCCGGCGATCCGCGCATCCGGCTTCGATCCGGGAGCGGTCATCAAGGGCGACGACACGGATCGGTCGGCGAACAGAAGCTGGGGCGGAATTCGAACCGTGCTGGTCGTCGCGCAGGTGGCCCTGACGCTGGTGGTGCTGATCTGCGGAGGCCTCATGGTTCGCAGTTTTCAGAGTGCCATGGCCATCGATCCCGGGTTCGATGTTCGCGGAGTCACCGCAATGACCGTCACTCCGGGGCTGCTCGGCTACGACGAGGAGCGCGGTCAGTTGCTCTACCGTCAGTTTATGGACCGCGTCAGAGCGCTGCCGGGCGTCGAATCGGCATCGCTGGCATCGCTCCTGCCGCTCGGCGACAGCTCCAGCTCGACCGGACCTGTGGTCGCCGAGGGGCAACCGGATCCTCCGCCCGGCGAGGGATTGAATGTTCTCTACAACATCGTCAGCCCGGATTATTTCAGAACGATGCGGACTCCGATCGTCATGGGCAGGGAATTCGAGCAGGCCGTCACGACTGGCGACAGGCGCGAGGTCGTGATCAATCAGGCGCTGGCCTCGCGGCTCTGGCCGGGCCGGAATCCGCTCGGCAGGGTCTTCAGGATTTCGGACGGCACGACACGATATGAGGTGATCGGCGTCGCGGCGGACGGCAAATACAGGCGACTCTCGGAATCTCATCGTCCGCATTTCTGGTTCTCATCGGCCTACTCGTACGAGCCGCAGATGACCCTGCTGGTCCGAACGCAGGCCGATTCGGCGGGGATCGTGCCGGAGGTCAGGGCGGCTCTGCGATCAATCGATTCCAGGCTTCCGCTGATCGGCATCAAAACGATGCGTGAGCACATGACGGTTCAGCTCTGGGGAGCGCGGATGGGCGCCGTCGCCTCGCTCGTCTTCGGACTACTCGTCCTGCTCATCTCCGCGATGGGCATCTACAGCGTCATCTCTTATTCAGTCAGCCAGCGAACAAAAGAGATCGGAATTCGTATGGCTTTAGGAGCCGGCAGCCGGGACGTCATTCGACTGGTTGCCGCTCAGGGACTGAGGATCTCCGTCATCGGCAGCCTCGTCGGCCTGCCGATCGCTTTTCTTCTGACGCGTCTGCTTTCAAATCTGCTCTTCGGCGCCGGCACGTTCGATCCGCTGATCTTCGGCGGTATCACGATCATGCTGATCGCCGTCGGCTGGCTGGCCGGTTGGATACCCGCCAGGCGAGCCTCGCGCGTCGATCCGATGATCGCTCTGCGATATGAATAGACGATAAACAGGGAGGTTTAGTGATGACTCACATGCTCTACATTGCTCTGATCCTGATGGCGACGATCACCTGCGGATTCTTCGAATCGCCTGAAATCGCGATGAACGAAGAACGTGAGGCCGTCCGGCAGGCGGTTCTCGATTACGTCGAGGGCGTCTACCAGGTCGAACCGGAACGCATCGAGCGCAGCGTCCATCCTGAACTGACGAAACACGGCTTCTACCGCCAGCAGGGAAAGGACGGTTACACGCCCGGCCGCATGTCTTACACGCAACTGGTCGAACTTTCAAAAACGTGGAACAAGGCCGGAAAACTGCCGAAGACCGCGCCGAAGGAGATCGTCATATTCGACGTTCAGGATCAGACCGCGACTGCAAAGCTGACCGCGCAATGGGGCACGGACTATTTCCATCTCGCCAAATATGACGGCAGGTGGAAGATCATCAATGTGCTCTGGCAGAGTCCGCCGCCGGCGAAGTAGCGTCACAGCCGTTTCATCTCTCCTCGTTGAAAGGGAAAGGATGGCCCCATGGAAAATCTGATTCTCGACATCAGGTACGGAATACGATCGCTGCTTCGCAACAAGGCCTTCACGATCGTTGCGGTGCTCGCGCTGGCGGTGGGAATCGGCGCGACTACCGCCATCTTCAGCATCGTCAACACGATTCTGCTGAGACCTCTGCCGTATCACGAATCCGACAGGCTCGAGATCCTCTTCCATCATTATCTGAAGCTGGATCTCAAGGCATCGGTCTCGGCCGTCGGTTATGAGCATTACCGGAAAAATCTCAAGTCGATCGAGAGCATGGGAGCTTTCACGGGATGGGCCGCCAATCTGACCGGCGTGGATTCTCCGGAACGACTGAGCGGCGGCGCGGTGACGCACACATTTTTTTCGACTCTCGGAGTCAGGCCGGCGCGAGGCAGGACATTTCTTCCCGAGGAGAGCACCGACGGACGAAACCGCGTGGTAGTCCTGACCGATGCCCTGTGGAAGCGCCGGTTCGCCGCCGATCCGGGAATCGTCGGACGGTCGATTATGCTCAACGGCCGGAATCACACGGTGGTCGGAATCATGCCGGAGGACTTCAGGTTCGGTAGCGAATTCGGGCAACAGGTCGAGATCTACTCTCCCGTCGTCTTCACCGAACAGCAGCTCGATCCCAACAACTGGGGATTTGAATTCCTGTTCACGCTGCTTCGCCTCAAACCGGGCGTCACTCGTGAGGCGCTCCAGTCTGAACTGAACACTGTGGCGGCGGGAGTCCGTCGAATGGTCAACGGCGAGGAGGACTCGGCGCGGCCGATAACCTGGAAGCTGCTGATCGAGAATTTCAGGGAGAACATAGTCGGAGATATCCGCCCGGCATTGAGGATTCTGATGGCTGCGGTCGGCCTGGTGCTGCTGATCGCCTGCGCCAATGTCGCCAACTTGCTGCTGGCGAGGGCGTCGGGCAGGCAGAAGGAGCTGGCACTGAGAGCGGCGCTGGGCGCCGGTCGCTGGCGGATCATCAGGCAGTTGCTGACGGAGAGCGTTCTGCTCGGCGTCTTCGGCGGCGCGCTCGGTCTGGCTCTCGCCTGGGGCGGACTGAAATTCCTGGTTGCGCTGAGCCCCGAGAACATTCCGCGCACCGGCGAGATCGGCATCGACTGGATGGCGCTTGGTTTCACACTGCTGATCTCGACTCTGACCGGACTCATCTTCGGCGCGGCTCCGGCGTGGCAGGCGTCGAGATCCGATCTGCACGAGACCCTCAAGGAGGGCGGTCGGACGGGAGCGGTTTCCGGCAAACGCGGGCTGCGCAATATGCTGGTGGTCGCGGAAGTGGCCGTCGCACTGGTTCTACTGATCGGCGCCGGTCTTCTGATTCGCAGCTTCCTCAAGGTTCAGCAGGTCAACCCCGGATTCAATCCGGAAAAGATGCTGGTCCTGCAGCTCTCTCTGCCGGAATCCAAGTATCCAGAGCCGGTTGATCGGGACAGGTTCTTTCAATCGATGATCGAGAAGGTGAGGGCCATTCCGGGCGTCGAGCGCGCGGGCATCAGCACGAGCGTACCGATGAGCGGATCGAATTCGAGCGCCAGCTTCACGATCGAAGGCCGGCAGGTTCCGAGGGGCGAGACCTCGCCGTGGGGCAATCGCTGGTACGCCGGCCCTGACTATTTTCAGACGATGGGCATATCGCTCATCAAGGGAAGATACTTCGACGAAAGAGACACTGCCGATTCTCCGCTCGTCGCGATCATCGACCAGAGCATGCAGAGCAAGTTCTGGCCGAATGAGGATCCGATCGGAAAGCGTATCAGTTTCGGAAGGTCGGATTTCGGCGACCCCGTCTGGCGCGAAATAGTCGGCGTCGTCGGCCATGTCAAGCAGATGGGGCTGGACGGAGCCTCACCGGTTCAGTACTACATCCCGCACCGTCAGAACCCTGCCGCCGGCGTTTATCTCGCCGTCAGAACCGGACAGGGCGATCCGGCCGCGCTGACCGCGACCGTCCGCGGCGCGATCCAGTCGATCGATCCGGAGCTGCCGGTATTCAAGGTCAGGACGATGGAGAAGATCGTGGCGGATTCGCTCATGCCGCGCAGGTTCGCCATGGTCCTGCTCGGAGCGTTCGCCGGCATAGCCATGCTGCTCGCTTCGGTCGGATTGTACGGAGTCATGTCGTATTCGGTCGCGCAGCGGACGCATGAAATCGGAGTCAGAATGGCTCTCGGAGCGCGTGCCGCTTCGGTCCTCGGCATGGTCATCAGGCAGGGGATGGTGCTGACGGTGATCGGCCTGTTGATAGGCATCGCCGGAGCCTATTTTCTGACGGGACTTATGTCGAGCCTCCTCTTTGGAGTGGGCACGGCCGATCCGATAACCTTCGTTCTCTTCTCGATCGCTCTGATGCTGGTCTCGCTGCTGGCCAGCTACATCCCTGCGCGACGTGCGACCAAGGTCGATCCGATGATCGCGCTGAGGTACGAATGACCGGCGGCTGCTCATTCGGCCTCGACAAGTGAGGAGTCCTGCTGATGAACGGATTACTTCAGGATCTGAAATACGGATTAAGGACGATCCTCAACAGCCCGGGTTTTTCGGTTGTGGCGATCCTGACTCTGGCGATAGGTATCGGAGCGACGACTGCTATCTTCAGCGTTGCGGACGCGGCAATTTTCAGGGGACTGCCATACACGGAGCCTGACAGGCTGTACCACCTCTGGGAAGGCACGCCGCAGGCGGAGTTTCCGCGGCGTGAAGCTTCATGGCCGGATTTCATCGACTGGAGGAGGAACCAGGTCTTCGAGGAATGCGCTGCCTATGTCGGAGGAAATGCGTCCCTTGTCGGGGATGGCGAACCCGAGCGAATCTTTACACCCGGAGCCTCTGCGAACTTTTTCAGGCTGCTTGGAGTGAACGCGGAACTCGGGCGCACCTTTAAATCCGGAGACGACAATCCCGGAGCAGAGCGCGTAGCGATCCTGACACATTCCTTCTGGATGCGGAAATTCGCCGGCGACGCAGATGTCATTGGCCGATCGATCGAGTTGAGCGGCATTAAGTTTACGATCGTCGGCGTGCTTCCCGAGAGCTTCAGTTTCGCGCTGCGCCCGGCGGATATCTGGATAGCCTATCAGCCGTCCGGGAATCAGATGTCCCGGCGGGGCATGCACGGAACGAATGTGATCGCCCGGCTGCGGAAAGGCGTTACTATCGATCGCGCATATGCTGAGATGAATACGATCGCTCAACGGATAGCCGTCGAGCATAAAGAATCGCATGCCGGAACCGGAATTATTCTGATGCCGCTCGCGGATGAGATCCTCGGTCCGGTCAAGTCGATTGTCATGGCGTTGCTGGCGGCCGTCGGGCTGGTTCTACTGATCTCCTGTTCGAACGTTGCCGGACTCATGATTGCCCGGTCGACGGCGCGGCAGAAAGAGGTCTCTGTCCGCCTCGCTCTTGGCGCCGGTCGCCTCAGGCTCGTCCGGCAACTTCTGACGGAATCGCTGCTTCTGTCTCTGGCCGGCGGTATCGGCGGGCTGCTGATCGCATACTGGGGAGTGGATGTTCTGACGGCGCTCATACCGCAGGATCTGGCGAGGTTCATGCCGTATCTCGGTAACGTCGGCATAGATTCGAGAATCCTCCTTTTTGCTCTGGCTGTTTCGATCATCACGGGACTGGCTTTCGGTCTGGCGCCGGCGATCCGGTCGTCGTATCTGAATCCGAACGATGCCCTGAAAAGCTCGTCGAGATCGATCGGGCCGGGCGGGCATAACCGGATCAGGCAAAGCCTGGTTATCGCCGAGATAGCCGTGGCGGTTGTGCTGCTTGTCGGGGCAGGTTTAATGGTCAGAAGTCTTGTAACGCTGTTGAGCGTTGATCCTGGATTCAAGGCGCAGAACCTTCTGACCATGACTGTATCCGTACCGCGAAACAGGTATCAGGAACCGCAGAAGCTCGCTGCATTTCATCGAAATCTGATCGAGAGAGCAGGGCGAGTGCCGGGTGTCGAATCATCCGGAATCGTCAATATGCTCCCGCTGACAAGCGGAGACACCAATCATCTTGTGATTGCCGGCCGGCCGGCTCCGCCGCCCGGATTCGAGATCGAGGCAAATTACAGGGAAGTCAGCGGAGATTACTGGAAAGCCGCCGGGATTCCGCTGATCGCCGGCAGAGGTTTCGATCAGCGCGACGATGCAGACTCGCCTCAGGTCACGATCATCAACAGGTCCTTCGCTGAAAAATATTTCGGCGTCAACCGGGCAGTCGGGCAGCGAGTCTTTTATCCGGGCAATCCGGAATCTCAATTGGAGATCGTCGGCGTCGTCGGCGATGTCAAAATCACAGGACTCGATGCCGACATAAAACCGGTCATGTATGTTCCGCTGGCCCAGTCCCCGTCATACACGATCAATCTGGTGATCAGATCCGCAATCGAGCCGGAGAGCCTGGTGAGCGCTGTCCGATCCGCCATCCGTGAAATCGAACCGATCGCCGTCGTCTACAATGCATCCACCATGGATGAAAAGATCAGTCAGTCTGTCGCGGCTTTCACCAGACGGTACCCTGCGGTTCTGATGGGTGTTTTCGCAGCGGTTGCCGTCCTGCTCGCTTCGATCGGCATTTACGGAATGATCTCGTATTCGGTCATCAGGCAAACCCGCGATATCGGAGTAAGAATGGCGCTCGGGGCCGATCCGCGGCGCATTTTTGGAATGCTCATCCGACAGGGCATGCTGGTTGTCCTGGCCGGGCTGGCCATTGGCATCCCCGCTTCGCTCGGGGTGGCGGGATTTCTCAGATCGCTCCTGTATCAGGTCGATTCAGTCGATACGGTCGTCTACACGAGCGTCGTGATCGGACTTGCGGTTATTGCGGGCTGTTCGTGCATGATTCCGGCGCTGCGCGCGTCGAAAATCGACCCCATGACAGCTTTGCGGGATGAGTAAGCGGATTAATTGGGAGATATGATATGACCGGATTTTTTCAGGATTTTCGATTCGGGCTTCGACTGCTGTTGAAGCAACCGGGCTTCACGATCGTCGCGCTGATCGCGCTCGGTCTCGGGATCGGATCCACATCTGCGATCTTCAGTCTCGTCAATTCGGTCATACTCAAGCCGCTGCCTTATTCGCAACCCGAACGGCTGATGACGCTCTGGGAGGATCATCAGGCACAGGGCGGTCCGGCTACCGAGTACACATCTCCGACAGGATTAGACGACTGGCGCGGTCTGACGAACACCTTTTCCGAAGTGGCTGCCTATGCCGGCTGGGCGCCGACATTCGCCGGTCGCGATGTGCCTGAACAGCTTGTCGGGGCGGTTGTCTCGCACAACATGTTTTCGCTTCTCGATGTCAAACCGTTCCTCGGACGTTCCTTCGAGGCGGCTGAGGACAAGCGCGGCGCCGGTAATGTTGCAGTCATCAGCCATTCGCTGTGGCAGCGAGCGTTTCAGGCGGATCCGCGTGCCGTCGGCCGATCGATCACCCTCAACGGCGAGAGCTACACGCTGATCGGGGTCATGCCGCAGGGATTCAGATTTCCTGTGATTGCGGATGCAGAGATCTGGCGGACCGTACGGCCGGGGATCGGCGAAGGTTGCGGGCGCGGCTGCCTGGTTCTTCGAGTCCTGGGGCGTTTGAAACAGGGCGTCACGATCGATGCGGCGCGCAATGAGATGACGTCGCTTGCGCGCCGGCTCGAGAAGGAATTTCCTGACTCGAACAGCGGCGTCGGCGCATCGCTGGTTCCGCTGCAGGAGTTTCTGATCGGCGACGTCAAAAAGCCGATGCTGATTATGTTCGGCTCGATTCTGCTTGTCCTGCTGATCGCCTGTGCAAATGTCGCCAATCTGATGCTCGCCCGATCGGCGGCGCGAAGCCGCGAACTGGCGATTCGCTCATCGCTCGGAGCGGGCAGATGGCGCATCGTCCGGCAATTGCTGATCGAAACCATGACGCTGGCTCTGATCGGAGGCATCCTTGGAGTCCTCTTCTCGGTCTGGCTGGTCGACCTGATGCTTGCGCTGAGTCCCGACGGACTTTCAGTGCCGAGTGAGATTCGTCTCGACCCGACGGTTCTCATCTTCACCGCGGGGATAACGATTCTTTCAGGAGTTCTGGCCGGGCTGGCGCCGATCTTCCAGTTATCGCGTTTCGATCTCAATCAGACTCTCAAGGTCGGCGGAGGAGGAATGGAGTCTTCCGGCCGCAGGGCCCTTGATGTGCTCGTAGCCGCCGAATTCGCCATCTCGCTTGTTCTGCTGATCGGCGCGGGATTGCTGCTCAGGAGTTTCGTCAAACTCAAATCGGTCGATACCGGATTCGATCCGCGCGGCGTGATGACGATGAACGTTGTTCTTCCAGCCGCGGGTTATCCAGAGAGGGCCGACCTGGGGGCGGTCACTTCGCGCATTCTGGATCGTGTCCGTACGATTCCGGGCGTCGAATCGGCCGGCGCCTCGTCTTCGCTGCCTCTCGGCGGGTCCAACAACGACTCGTCGTTTTTCATCGAGGGAAGGCCCGCTCCGGCGCCGAACCGTGAACCGGTCGCCTGGTACAGTTCCGTCAGTCCGGACTATTTCAAGGCGATGAAGATGCGGATGATCCGCGGCAGGTCGATTTCGGATTCGGATCTCGCGGATACGACTCAGGTCGTCGTGATCAACCAGACGATGGCGAACAGATACTTCAGCGGAGAAGATCCGATCGGGCGAAGGATCGGCAACGGAAGGCCCGACGGCTGGAGGACCATCATCGGAATCGCGGCCGACGTCAAACATTTCGGCATCGATCAACTGCCAAGGCCCTCGATGTTCCTGCCGCTCGCGCAGATGCCAACCCGCAGGCTTAATCTGACGCTGCGCACCGCGACCGATCCGGTCAGCGTCGTTCCGGCTTTAAGGCGGATTCTGGCCTCGATCGATCCAAATCTCGCTCCGGCCAATCTCTTGACCATGGAGGAGATCGCATCCGAGTCGATCTCGCTTCAGCGATTCACGCTACTGCTGACGGGTATTTTCGCCGTTCTGGCCATGATTCTGGCTGCCGCGGGCATCTACGGCGTCATGTCCTATGCCGTCACTCAACGCACGCGCGAGATCGGCATCCGCATGGCGCTCGGCGCCGGGAACTCGAACATACTCAGCCTCGTCATCTCGCGGGGGATGCTTGTCGCGGCGGCGGGGCTGATCATCGGACTGGCCGGCGCATTCGGCCTGACGCGCGTGATGAGCGGTATTCTCTTCGAGGTGAGCGAGGTCGATCCGCAGACATTCGCTCTCGTATCATTAATCATGCTGCTTGCAGCGTTTCTGGCATGCCTCATCCCCGCGATCCGCGCCGCCAGGGTGAATCCGTTGATTACTTTAAGATACGAATAACTGCTCAGCACTATCACGAAGAGTTTATAAACGCCAAGCCGCCAAGATGGCCGGGGTTTATTCAGGGCATGAAGCATCGGGTTCAGCCATTGTACGATCGGCGATATTGAGGAAATTTGTACAATTACATCAATAATCTCACTTGGGCACCTTGGCGGCTTGGCGCTTAGTTATTCTTCGTGATAAGGCTGAGTAGCTTGAATGCCGCGGATGCGGAAAGAAGAGCGGGAACTCAATTCATGTATCGGTCGTAAGTTACGGTGACGCGCTCCGAAAGGTGATGCGGCATTCCAGTCGAGAAAGCGTAAATTCTGAATGGAAACCGAAATGAGACCTGATGCATTTTACGGTGGGGGAAGGGCGAGCCTGCACGTTTCCGGGCTGACCTTGTCGGAATCGGTCTATCCCGCAGGCCTGCGCATGCCTCGACACCAGCACGAGCCGGCCTATTTCGGACTGGTATTGAAAGGCGGTTACAGCGAAACCATCGGGCTGAGTCCGAAGTCGCGCGAGGCGCAACCGATGGCGGTCTTCTATCACCCGCGGGGAGAGTCGCATGCCGTCCGTTTTTTCGATTCGAAGGTCAGGATATTCCGGATCGAGATCAGATCGCATCGGCTGCTCGACGGCGATCTGCGAATCCCTGATGAGCCGGCGGCGATTCAGGGCGGCTCGACGAGTTCACTGGCTCTCAGGCTCTATCGCGAATTCAGGCATCGTGACCAGTGGTCGGGTCTTGCGATCGAAGGTCTGACGCTGGAGATCCTGGCCGAGCTTTCCCGCGATATCGCCAGGAGCGGCGGTCGTCGGTGGCTGGAATCGGCGAAAGAGATTCTCGAAGCCAATTTCATCGAGCCGCCGACGCTCGATGAACTGGCCGGTCAGGTCGGCGTTCATCCCGTCCATCTGGCGCGCGAATTCAGGCGGCAGTACAACTGCACGATCGGAGATTTCTGTCGCAGACTTCGGATCGAAAGCGCGGGGCGCCGGATCGCTGAGACCGACCTGCCGATCAGTCAGATCGCCCTGGCCCTCGGTTTTTACGATCAGAGCCATTTCACGAACACCTTCAGGCGGTACACGGGGATGACTCCGGCCGTCTATCGCGCGCAATTTGCGACGCGCTAATCCCCTCCAAGGCGCTAATCCCATCCACGACAGATTCCGGCGGCTTGCATAAAATCCGTGCGATCCATTGAACGGAAAGAAAATTTCAACAGGATTAACAGGATTTGTCAGGATTTACAGGATTGCTTCAAGGATATGAGATGGCCCTTTTGTTATCAAAATTCCAGAATGCAGACGCCTGATCTGCAATTATGATCCTGTAAATCCTGAGAATGCCGCTCATCCTGGTGAATGGATCTTTCTTATCGAACTCAAACGGAGGGGGAGAAGGAATGAGAAGAATCGCATTGATACTGGCGATCCTGCCGGCGCTGGCTTCGATGACCGCGTCGAGTCAGGAACAGTCGGCGGCGCCGTTGATGTACGGGCAGTTGACGGTCAACCGGACGCATATCGTCTTCACGCTGGCCGGCGACCTGTGGATGGTCGGCAGGCAGGGCGGGGCAGCGACCCGGATCACCAACGGCAAGGGCGACAGCGGCTATCCCGCCTTTTCGCCGGACGGTTCGATGCTCGCATACGCGCAGCAGACCGGAGGACAGTGGGAGGTCCACTGCATGGCCTTCCCGGGCGGCGAGCCGAAGAGGCTGACCTGGCACCCGTCCCGCGATTACCCCGTCTCGTGGTCGCCGGACGGGAAGAGCGTCTACTTCCTCTCGATCAGGACCGGCAATCGCAAGCTCTACCGCGTCGAGATCGACGGCGTGCACCCGCGGGAGCTTCCGTTCTGGACGGTCGCGGCGACTTCCGTTTCGCCGGACGGCGAACGGATCGCCATAACCGCGCAGAGCGGGTTGATGACGGACTGGCGTTACTATCGCGGCGGAATGCAGGGCAGGATCCGGCTGACAAATCTCAGGGACTGGTCGACCGAGGAGATCACGGCGGGCGATCAGAATGAGGAATCGCCGATGTGGATCGGCCGGTCCATCTACTTTCTCTCCGATCAGACCGGGATATTCAATCTCTACTCATTCGATCCGGCGTCGAAGCGGAGAAAGCAACTGACGCGGTTCGAGAAGTACGGCATCACGGACGCCGGCGCCGGGCCGGATGCCGTAGCCTTCGTCCGGGACGGGCGCATCCATCTTCATGAATTGAAGAGCGGTGAGACGCGCCGGATTTCAATCCGCGTCGATCCCGATCGGAAGGAACTCGGGAAGCGGACGGCCCGCGCGGTCCAGTACAACGACTGGGCGGCTTTGAGCGGCGACGGCGGAAAAGTATCGCTCGGCATTCGCGGCGATGCGTTCGTCTTCGATCCGGCGACCGGGGCCGCATCGAACCTGACGGAGACGCCCGGCGCGGCCGAGCGATATCCGGTCCTCTCGCCCGACGGCGGGAGCATCGCTTTCTTCTCTGATGAGTCAGGTGAATATCAGCTTCATATCCATTCGCTGACGGACGAGGGCGGCATCCGCCGGATACGCATCGAGGAGAAACCCACATTCTACCGTGAGCCCGTCTGGTCACCCGACGGGCGATACCTTGCCTTCACCGACCATCGGCTCAGTCTGTGGATTGCGGATGTCGAGCGCGGGACCTCGTCGCGCATCGACAGCTCGACATACTCATATCAGGAAGAGTGGTTTCCTCGCTGGTCGCCCGACAGCCGGTGGCTGACATATTCGAAGCATCTCAGGAACAGAGTGCGGACGGCGTTCATCTACGGCATCGAGGCGAAAAAGGCCGTCCAGGTTTCCGACGGCGTCACGCACGTCGAACAGCCGTGCTTCGACGCCGGCGGGAGGTATCTCTACTTCCTCTCGAGCCCGAACGCGGGGACCAGCGAATTCGGATGGGGCGTCCTGAACGGGTTGATGGCGCGGCCGCTGGTGTCGCGAACCCTGCACCTGATGCTGCTTCAGTCGGACGCTCCGGCGCCGCTTATGCCGGACGGATCGCCGAACCCTGCGGCAGCGAATGTCCGCCGGGCGGAGGTCGTTCGCATAGATTTCAACGGCCTTAACCGCCGAGTCATCGACCTTCCGGTCGAGCCGCACGATTTCACACAGATCGTCCCGGCGGGGCCGGGGCGGCTGATGATTCAGATCAACGAGTGGCCGGATTCTCCCTCACCGATGAGGAGGACCGGGAGCGCGCTCTATTCTTACGCGCTATCGAATCCGGCAAGACTTGAAAAGATGCTCGATCGCGTCGGCGGCTTCGAGGTCTCAGCGGACGGCAGCCGGCTGCTCTACGGGCTCGGGCCTTACTGGCATCTGGTTCCCGCCAATGCCGCGCCGAAAGCGAGCGAGGGCCGGATCGAGATCGGTAAATTGACCGTCGATGTCGACCCGCAGGCCGAATGGCAGCAGATCTACGCCGAATCGTGGCGGATCATGCGCGACTGGTTCTATGACGCGAATCATCACGGACTGGATCTGAAGGAGCTCGAGAAGCATTACGGAGAGTATCTGCCGGGAATTACGCGCCGGGCCGACCTGAATTTGCTGCTCAACAGAATGCTCGGCCATGTCTCGGTCAGCCATCTCGGCGTCGGCGGCGGCGATGTCGCGCCTCCGGACGGTCCGCCGGTCCGGATCGGTCTGCTCGGCGCCGATTACGAAATCGCCGACGGGCGTTACCGGATCAAAAAGATATATCGATCGTCAGCCTACAACGGAGTGGGGGGAACAGTCAGGAGCCCGCTCGACTGGCCGGGAGTCGATGTTCGGGAGGGCGATTATCTGATCGCCGTCAACGGAAGTAATGCGGGCGTAGACCGGAACGTCAATTCGTATTTCAGCGGCATCGGAAGCTCCCCGGTACAAATTACGGTTGCCGGCTCAGCGGACGGAGCCGGCGCGAGGACCGTGACCGTCTATCCCGTCACCAGCGAAGCTGAGCTCCGCGGCGTGGATGAGATCGAAGCCGCACGCCGCAGAGTCGAGGAAGCCTCGGGCGGAAAGCTGGGCTACATCTACATCGGCGATTTCGGTCAGTCGATCATGCATTTCATCCGGCTGCTGGCCGGTTACGGCGACCGCCAGGGAGTCGTCATCGACCAGCGTTACAACGGCGGAGGCATAACTCCCGATTACCTGATCGAATGGCTGAATCGCAAGGCGCTCTATTACTACAGCTTCCGCGAAGGCGATGACCTTGCGGTCCCCGTCAATCCGGGGCCTCAGGCGAAAGTCCTCATCACCAACGAGCGAAACTTCTCGGCCGCCGAAACTTTCGCCTTCATGTTCAGGCTCGGGAATCTGGGTCCGATCGTCGGCGGGCGGACGGGCGGAGGAGGCATCGGACCGTACGTCTTCACTCCGCGACTGATCGACGGCGGCAGGATACAACTGCCCAACCGCGCGGCCTATAACCCCGACGGAAGCTCATGGGGCATCGAGAATATCGGAATCAAGCCTGATGTCGAAGTGGATATCCTCCCGAAGGACGTCATTTCAGGCCGCGATCCCCAGATCGAAAAGGCCATCCAGCTCGCCCTGGAGGCACTTAAAAAGAAGGGAGTCCGGACGCCCGTAAAACCGGCCTATCCCGTCCATCGCTGATCGTTAAATCGGAATAATGAGAGGAAATAAATGCGTGAACGGGTGTATCATTTACGTATTAAAGATCGAAAGCGTCATTATTCCGTTGATGGTCCTGTTTGACGGAAAGAGGCAACGGCATCTCGAAAGGAGGCCTTGAAATGAAACAGAAGACACGGCAGCTTGTCTACTGGGCGCCGCGCGTACTGGCCCTGTTATTTGCAGCATTCATCAGTCTTTTCGCGCTGGATGTTTTCGATGAAGGGAAAGGTGTGTGGGAGACGACTCAGGCGCTGGTGATCCACCTCATCCCGACATGGCTGGTTCTGATCGGCCTGGTGATCGCCTGGCGCAGGGAGTGGCTCGGAGCGATTGAATTCACGGCTCTCGGAATCGCTTACATTGTACTGGCGTGGGGCAAGTTCCACTGGTCGGCCTACGCGGCGATCTCGGGACCGCTCTTCGTTCTCGGGGCGCTCTTCCTGATCAACTGGATCTACAGATCCGAACTCAGATTACGAACCTGAATTTGTCTGTCCGGTTCCGGGAATCGCTGTTTCCGGAACCGGACACGCCCGCATCCCGCCGAAACTTCAAAGCCTCTGATTGTTGGGGTTATCCCACGCCTGCCTGTCCTTCCTAACGGCACAAAAATTGAAGCATGAATTCTGCTCAAAGTATTGTGCAACCTGAGTCTTTACTTTTTAAACGCAGAGGGGGCAGAGATTTTTGAGTATGGCAATGGTCGTAATGTGACCATTTGGCGAGACTTCGGATTTAAACCCAAAATATCAATCTCTGCCCTCTTTGCGCCTCTGCGTTTAATTAATGACTTGGGTTCCATTGTGCTGGGAATCCGGAGGATCGTGTAATGCAGACCATCATGAAAGATCTGGTTTATGGCGCGAGAATGCTGATGAAGAAGCCGTTCTTCACGCTGATCGCGATTCTGACGCTGGCGCTCGGGATCGGTGCGAACACGGCGATCTTCAGCATCATCAACACTGTTCTGCTGACGCCGTTGCCGTTCAAAGATCCGGACCGCCTGATGATGGTCTGGGAGCGCAATCTGCCGCGATCTCGTTTGATGAACGTCGTCAATCCCGGGAATTTCATCGACTGGACGAAGCAGAGCGACAGTTTCGCGGAGATGGCGGGATTCTATGATTCGCTGATCAACCTGACCGGCAACGGCGATCCGGAAGAACTGCCGATTCAGTATGTGACCCCGAACATGCTCTCGATGCTGGGCGTCAGCCCTCTGCATGGCCGGACATTCGTGCCCGAGGACGGCAAGCCCGACAGCGATCCGGTAGTCGTGCTCGGTTACGGGTTGTGGCAGAGGCGGTTCGGCGGCAATCCGGGCATCGTAAATCAGACGATCAATCTGAACGGGAGCCGGAGGACCGTCGTCGGCATCATGCCTCCGAATTTCAGGCTGTTCATCAAGGAGATGTCTCTGACGGGCAAGGCGCCCGAATTGTGGAGCCAGTTTCAGATCACTCCGGAGATGCAGCAGCGACGGGGCCGGTTCATGCGCGTGATGGGGAGGCTCAAGCCGGGCGTTCCGGTCGAAAGCGCGAGACAGGAGATGACCGTCATCGGCAGTCGGCTTGAAAAGGCGTATCCGGAATTCAATTCGGGATGGACCGTCAATGTCGTACCGCTCGCCGAGCAACTGACGGGCGAGATCAGGAACTCACTGTGGATTCTGATGGCGGCGGTCGGATTCGTTCTGCTGATCGCATCGGCGAATGTGGCGAACCTGCAGCTTGCCAGAACCGTGACACGGGAAAAGGAGCTCGCTATCCGTCAGGCAATGGGAGCGGGACGACGGCGGCTCGCCGGCCAGCTGCTGACCGAAAATCTTCTGCTCTCGATCGTCGGGGGCGCAATCGGGATCCTGCTTGCCGTCTGGGCGGTCGAGCTGCTTCCGGCGATCGTCCCGCGCGAGATGCTGCAGGTCGAGAGCGTATCGATCGATCGCAGAGTGCTCTGGTTCACCGCCGGTATCAGCCTGTTGACCGGGATCATCTTCGGCATCTACCCCGCACTGTCATCGTCAGGCAGGGACCTCAATGATGTGCTCAAGGACGGCGGCAAGGGGACGGTCGCCGGAGGGCGCCGGCTGAGTCCGGCGCTGGTCGTCGCACAGGTCGCGCTGGCTATCGTTCTGCTGGTCGGCGCGGGATTGATGGTACGCAGCCTGATCAAACTTCAGTCGATCGATCCGGGGTTTCAGCCCGGTCATCTGATGACCGCGCGCCTCACACTGCCGGGATCGAAATACCCTGAAAATGAACAGAGAACCCGGTTCTTCAAAAACGCTGTCGAACGGATCGGCCGTCTGCCGGGAGTCGAATCGGCGGGGGCGATAAGTTTTCTGCCCTTCGGCGGCCTCGGAGCGGCAACCAGCTTCTCGATCGTCGGTCGCCCTGAACCGCCCGCCGTAGAGGAGCCCGTGACCGATGTCAGAGTGGTCGACGAGCATTATTTCAGAACGATGAAGATCCCGCTGATCGAAGGACGCCTGTTCAACGCGCGCGAGGCCGACCAGAACTCGGATGCCGTCGTTATCAACCAGACTCTGGCCCGGCAGTATTTCCCCGGAGAGAGCGCAATCGGCAAGAAGCTGGTGATCAATATGAAGGACGAGAACCTGCCTTCAGAAGTCATCGGAGTGGTCGGCGATGTCAGGCACGTTACGCTCGAAGATACTGTTCGAGCAATGGTCTACTGGCCTCACCCGCAGCTTCCGTATCCTTTCATGACCCTCGTGGTCAGAACGGAAGGCGATCCGGAAGGGATAGTTTCCGGCATCAGGAATCAGGTTCTGGGCCTCGATCCTGAGCAGCCGGTCGCGGCTATCGCGACCATGGATGAGCTGCTGGCGCAGTCGGTCGGCAAGGCTCGTTTCGCCACGGTGCTGCTTTCAACCTTCGCTCTGCTGGCATTACTGCTGGCGATCGTCGGGATTTACGGGATCATCTCCTATGCGGTCTCTCAGCGGACGCATGAGATAGGCATTCGAATGGCGCTCGGCGCGAGCACGGCGGATATCCTGCGCATGGTCGTGGTTCACGGCATGCGGCTGACGCTGATCGGCTCGGCGATCGGAGTCGTCGCGTCGATCGGGCTCATGCGTTATCTGTCGAGCCAGCTCTATCAGGTAAATTCCTTCGACGGCACGACCTACCTCGGCGTGATCGTTCTGCTCTCGGCTGTCGCTCTGCTGGCCTGCTGGCTGCCGGCCAGGCGCGCCACGCGCGTCGATCCGCTGGTCGCGCTGAGGTA
>CALBSU010000772.1 GCA_937967285.1 uncultured Acidobacteriota bacterium | reverse complement strand
CGCGCTGCAGGTTGGCGTTGATCTTCGCCTCCTCGGCCGGGATGACGGGCGATTCTCCAGCCTTGACCGGCTGCGGCGCGACGACCTGACGGAATCCCACCGTCAGATTGCGCCAGATGACGACAGTCTTCTCCTCATCCGCCGGATTGACGCGCTGGACGTTGAAATAGATCTTTGCCGGCCCGGTCTGCCCGCGACTGCGACGAACGTAGGTGAAACGATGAACGGGTTTGACGTTGAGCGTCCGGTCGCTGAACTCGAGCGGGCTCTCGTCACCCGCGCCGCCTGCCGCCAGATCTCCGCGCGCGAAGAGCCAGCTCGGCCACGTCACCGCGAACTTCTGAATCTCCTCGCACCCCGCCCTCACCGCCTTTTCATCGCCCGGCCCCGGCAGACGACTCCAACGTGCGACGACCTCGGAAACGGGATATCCACGGGCCGGACGATTCAAGACCCGCCAGATGTGTTTCGCAAAGACAGGCGAGATACCTTCGCGCATGGCCAGCGATTCCAGCGTCTCTCCCGGCATCCCGAGCGCAGTCCGATGCCTGTACCGCCACGCCGCGTAAAACGCCTTGCTGTACTTCTCCAGACCGAACGGCCGGCCGCCCTCGCCCGAAACGGTTCTGAACCCATGTGCGGCGTAAATCTCCCTGATCCGCGCGATCGCCGACATCTCGAATCCGCTCTTGCCGGGATCCGGAAAAAACTCCAGCGGCCCGGCGCCGATCACCGCATGGTCTGCGACGATCTTCGCCGCGCTGAGATACCTCTCCAGATTAGCGTCCTGCATGAACTGGACATCGCCGAAATTGGTGAATCCCTCGCCTCCGACGGAATCGCTCGATGAATCTATGCCAACCATCGACCCGGCCAACTGTTCGATCCCTGTCAGGTCGCTGATCGCATAGCCGTATTCGGCGCTCGTCAGTCGCCGGACTGTGACCGGCCCCGGATCGCCGTCGTGTTTCTCGGCGTACTTGCGCATCTCGCCTCGTATCCAGGCGATCGCCTCAGCCCGCTCGGCATCCCCTGGCTGCGGCATCATCGCCGGCGGCATAGTTTTCTGCTCCAGCACGCCCGCAACCTTCTCCCATTCCCTGAAACTCTCCCCGACCGAAGCCTGCTCGATCATCTTCGCCAGACTGACGCCCGCTTTCGGAGAGTTCAACCCGTGACAGGCAATGCAGTACTCCCTGAAGAACCGGCCCGCCGACTCGGCCGAACTGTTGCCGTCCCGAACATCGTCGCCCGTGGCCTGAGTTCTCATGCCGATACCGACCACGGCAATGCAGATCACCGCAATCAGCCCGGCCTTCCAATAACGATCGTGTAACCGGTTTCTATGCGACATCAGTCTTATTCCGATCTTTGATCTGTCCGGCGTCGCTCTTTGATCGCCGAACGAAGCATCATCGCGGCCGTGTACACCACAACCACGATCACGAGTCCCTTCACATAATCGAGCGGGAGCGATTTGACCAGCAGCAGCGCGATCAGGACCGCCGGGATGCCTCCGAGAGCCAGTCCGATGGTCGCTTTCGGATCATAGCTGCTTTTGCGCACGAATCGCGCGCTGCTGACCGGCATCAAAAACGCACACGATCCCATCATGATCGGAAATGCGGTCTTTTCCGTCATCCCCAGCAGGCCGATCATAATCAGGCATGGCGCGTAAAGCCCAATCCCGAGAGTCATCAATGCGCCTAGCATGAAGTTGCCCGCCATGCCGATCCAGAGGAGCGGACCCTCAAGGCCAAGGACAGGAGTTCCGCCCGGCACGAATCTGAGCAACCTGACCAGCATCAGCACCGCCGCCGCAAGCAGGGCCAGCCCCATCCCGATCTGGACTTTTCGCCGGGACCAGCCGGCCACAACTCCCGCGCCGAGCCATGCTCCCGCAACCGACGAAAGTATCAGTAACAGAAGCGTCTTCATCTCAACCTCGATGATCAGAATCGAGATAAAAGCCTGGGCGATGGTCGGCAGTGTGTGGCCGACATTGAGAGTGCCCGGGATGGTCCGGTCATCGGTCATCTTCCAGAACTTGAAGATGGATGTGGTTGTAGCAAACGAACCTATGCCGAGCGCGTCGAAAAAATTGGTCCCAAAGCCGATCAGGCCGAAGCTGAATTTCGGCCGAACCGATTCGCTCCGACGAAGAAGATCGGCAACCCAGACTGCAAGATAAAAGATGGTGAAGACGCCCAGCGCGACCAGAAGCCAGCCCTTGATTGTCAGCATTGGGCGATACTATAGCAAAGCCTGAAAAAACCCAACATGAATCAGATCTATCTCCTGGTGACATTCGCGATTTGATATGAGCATTGGCAATACAACATTGATTTCACTGAAGAATTGCCGAACAATGGCAGAACCATCGGGCCCCGCGGCCTGAAATCCATCGCAATAAAGACAACAGGAAAAGATCTCATGCG
>CALBSU010000771.1 GCA_937967285.1 uncultured Acidobacteriota bacterium | reverse complement strand
CCACACGCACTAAATTAGCTGACCGGTCGGTCATATTCTCTGTCCGTTGGGCGGAGAGCGGAGGAGTCCGCTCCGGCGAACAGTAATGATTACGCGGATGGAGAAGCATCCGGTTGCAGAAAATTGGCGATGAAAGTGAAAAAAAGTAGAGCGAAGAGGATGGTTGCCGAGGGCAGGTGAGCCGTATCGAAAATTAAATTGGTATGGCAATAGCGGATGATTGGATAAAATATGAAAAGTCTGCGGATGGTTGAGCAACCCGATGAGAAATAAGTAAAAGGGAATCCATCATGAAGAGAGACCTGGGATACGGCGCGGTGGAACCGGAAGATGATGAATCAACGGCGGGGAACGACCTTGCGCTGAGATCGCCGCGGAGGCGCATGTTCATACTTTTGTCGATGATAGCTGGGCTCGGAGCAATCGCGTCGCCGTTTGCTGTGCCGCGGATTCTGCGACGGTTGGGACTGGAGCCGGATCTATACAGCGGGCCGCTGATCGGGCGGATCGACAATTCGCTGGGCAGGCTGGATCGCGGCGAGATCGGACCGGAGGACTTCACGGGAGAGATTCACAGGCTGCTCCATGAAATCGATCTCGCGGCCGAGTTCAACGAGTGGCTGGACGACGGCAGGAACTACATACTTTATCGTAATCATGACATCAGTCCGTGGAGGAAGAGGAGCATTCTGCTCTTCTACATTCCGCCTGGAACGGCGCATGCGCCGCATTCTCATCATGAGGTCATTTCGATTCAGTGCGCGGTGAGGGGGGAGGTCAGGCAGCGTCAGTACGAACGAGTGAAGCGTCTGGCGCCGGACAGGCTGGCGTTGCGTCCGGTCTCAGACGGGGTGCTCGAACCGGGAGAGAGCCTGAGGACGACGGAATTTCACAATAACGTCCACTGGTTCGGGGCCGAGTCTGAACCGGCGATCGTACTCAATTACAACATCAACGGCGGTATCGAGAAGACATTCGATCCGAAGGGAGGGCGCGAAGTGGGACGGTACTACCTCGATCCGACGGTCAGTGATCGCGATGGAGACCTGATAGCTGCGCCGGAACTGGGCTATGAGGAGGCCAGCGCAAGATTTGCCGAACGGCCGTTGAGCGCCTTTCCCGGAACAGGTCGATCCGCCTGAGTCCGCGGCGGCCCGCGCGGACTCAGGGGGGAGATGGTTCCTATTTGTAGTAGATTTCGATTTCAGGGCGCGGGCCGAGCGCGTTCTGGTCGTCGATGTCAGCCACGACTTCCCCGCGGGTGTTTTTGATTACGATTCTGCCGATCTTGCCGCTGCCGTTCCGGTGGCTGTACCGGCCGTTGGAGGCTGAACCGAAACAGTCCTGATTACCGGGGCATTCGATGGTCAGAGAACCTCCCTTGACCCTGATCGGTTCGTCGGCCTGAGGCGCGGAGGACCGGGTCGAGATTGAAAAGGCGGTGGCCGAGAGGGTGAGTGCGACACCGATGGCGACGGCCATGAGACGAAGTTTGCGCATTTTTTGAGCTCCTGTTTGATGTTTGATTATTTGAACGAGCCGGTCGGGGCATCGAGCTGCTTGCGCATGCTTCGGGTGTCCGGGCGATTCGTCCAGGCAACGAAATTTTCAGGCCCCCATTGTTTTTCCATCCGGGCGAGCGATTCGGCGGCCTGCCGGGAGTAATCGCGCGCTCGTTCGGTCTCGCCTGTCCGGTTCGATACGATGGCGGCGATTCTGAGAGCATTCCATTCGGAGATGTGGCGATTGATGCGTGAGTAGAAAGAGCGGGCCTCGAGCGCGGCGCTCAACGCGCCCGGGAGATCTCCGGCCCGCATCAGCACCTCTGCCTGTGTCAGCCGTGACTGGGCGAGGATGCCGGGGTCCTGCAGGCTGCGCGCGATCTCAACGGCCTGCGCCGCGGTATCCCGTGCGGCGGCCTGAGACCCGCTCAAAGCCTGCGCCAGTCCGAGAATCCGCCGGGCGTTATAGATCTGGTTCTGGTCCTTCGTCCGTTTCAGGACGTCGCGTGCGATCCGTTCCGCTTCTGAAAACTTTTCGCCGGCCAGGGCCAGATCGGCCTGAGCCAGGTCGTTGAAGATGATCAGTTCGGGGAAGCCGCCTGACGGGGCGATCGCGGCGACCTCGCCGAGTAGCCTGCTCGCCTCGTCGAATCGACCGATCTGGATCAGAGCCGCGCCGCGGTTGAGCAGATTGTAGGCCGAACTGCTGACGACTCCGAGCGACTTGTAGATCGAGAATGCCTCCTCGAGGTGCTTCAACGCGAGCGGATAGTTGCCCGTGGCGGCCAGGATATTGCCGATCTCGGTGTTGGCCCTCGCCTTCTGATTCGGCGCATTGCGCTTTTGAGCGATTTCAAGCAGTTCCTGTCCGGCCTTGAGCGCGGTCTCGTATTCGCCTTTCTTGCGGTTGATCCGGGCCTGCAGGCTGAGGCACTGGAACATCTCGTTCTGATATCCTCCCTGCCGGTAGAACGCCGTTGCGGCGGAGAGATTTTCGAGCGCCTGATCGAGGCTGTACTTCTTGTCGTAAAGGCTGGCGAGCGTGAACCTGGCGTATGCCTCGTTGCGGAGGGCCTTTCTCATCCGGGCGAGTTCGAGCGCCTGTTTGAGATATTTTTCGGCCTCCTCGAAGTTCGAGAGCGAGAGAAACGTGCCGCCGAGATCGATCAGGCCTCGCGTGCTCAGGTTCTCCATGCCGTTCCGGCGGGCCAGCTCGATGGCGTCCCGGGCATAGGCGGTCGCCTTGTCCGACTGGCCGAGGTCGACCGACAGGCTGCTCAGCTGAAGCAGCGACTTGATCTCCTGCGTCTTGTTTTCACCGGCCTGTGAGAGCAGTATCGCGCGTTGCAGCTGATCCCGCGCTTCAGACAGCTTGTTGACCTGGTTGAGCAGCGCGCCCCGCTGGAAGACGGCCTCGGCGCGGCCCTCTACGTTGCCCGATGCCTGATAGAGCCGCTCGGCTTTATCGATCGCATCAAGGCCGGAGGTCAGCTCTCTCTGGCGTCCGTATAGTATGCCGAGATGCAGGAATGCGGCGGCATAGTTCGGATCTCTTCGCGTGGCTTCGGCATAGCTCTCGATGGCCTGCGCGGTATCTTCGTTCTTCTCGCAGGCGCGACCGAGATCGACCAGGACACGCGCCTTTTCCGGATCCGGAGTCTCGTTGAGAATTCGCCTGTAGAGCTCGATCGATCGCGGGAAGTTGTTGGTGATCGACGCGGTGATGGCGTCGAGATAGAGCTGGTCGAGCTCTGAGACCGATGAGCGATCGAGGCCGCTCACGCGAAGCAGTTCGTCCTTGGCCGATTCGGTCGCGTCGAGTTCGATCAGCGCCTCGGCCATCCGGGCGTGCGAGAGGGCATACCTGTCATCGATTTCGATCGCCCGCTCGAATGCCTTGCTCGCCTGATAGTAAGCTCCGTCGCGGAGCGCGGCAGACCCCGTCTCGAGCCATTTGACTGCTTCCGGCTTCGGCTCGTAGACCGACGGCTGGAGCAGTTTGAGAACGATGAAGACGGCAAGCAGGGCCACGACGATGCCCGCGGCCATAAACATCACGGACTTTCTCGACTGGTTGAACTCCTTGATGATGAAGCTGAGCGTCCGGCTGTGAAGGGCCGGAGACGACTCGGTGACGGGCATGACGCGGGTGTGGAGCACCTCTTCCTGCATCGAGTCCTTGACCCTCAGCAGGTCGTCGATCAGTTCCTGCGCCGTCTGATATCGCTTTCCGGCATCCTTGGCGAGAAGCCTGACGATGATCCCTTCGAGCGGTCCGGGAATGTTCGGATTGATCCTCGAAGGCCTCTTCGGTTCGAGATGAAGCACGCTGGCGGCCGATTCGAGCGCTGAGGCGCCGGGAAACGGCATCTTCGATGTGATCGCTTCGTAGAGGACGGCGCCGAGAGAGAAGAGGTCGCTCCGTCCGTCGACATCCTGACCGCGGGCCTGTTCGGGCGACAGGTATCCGGGCGTGCCGATGACTATTCCGCGCCGGCTGTGGACCGGCACCGCCGTCTTGTCTTCCGAACCCGTTGTGACCGGGGACTCCTGGACGACGTGCTTGGCGAGCCCGAAATCGAGGACCTTCACCTTGCCCTTGACGTCGACCATGATGTTCGACGGTTTGATGTCCCGGTGAACCACATTGTGCTGATGGGCTTCATTGAGGGCCTTCGCCACCTCGATCCCGATCTCGACGATCCGCAGGACGGTCAGGTCGCCCTTCCCGATCAGCTCGCTCAGCGGCCGGCCCTGGATCCATTCCATGACCAGAAACGGCCTGTCTCCCTCGACCTCGCCGTAATCGTAGAGCGTCGCGATGTTGGGATGGTTGAGCTCGGAGATCATCCGAGCCTCGCGCAGAAAGCGGGCGCGGCTCTCGCCGTCGCTGCTTCTCCAGGTCGGAGACTTGATCGCCACGCGGCGTCCGAGCCGTGTATCCCTGGCGAGATAGACCTCTCCCATGCCGCCCTCGCCCAGCCTTTCCAGAATTTCGTAATGGGAGATCGTCTGACCGATGATCATATTTTCTGATGCCCTGAAATCAGATCAGGGTCTCGCCGGTTCTGTAAGACCAGGTGAAGTCCGCCAGCCCGTTCAGGCCTCCGTTGACCTGTCGCCGGGCGTTGTCCAGCCTGTCCTCCTGCAATGCCTCACGGATCCTGAGCTCTTTGTCCTTGAGGAAGGCTGCCATGAGCTGGGCGGAGATCTGCGGGGAATTGGCCAGTTCGGGATTCTCGATCAGCCGGTCGCCGAGTCCGATGCGCTGTCCGAACCTGCGATAGTTGTCCTTGCCGGTCAACTGGATGAAGCCGCGTCCGCGGTATCGCTCGCCGTCCGGAGGCCCCTGGTTGCCGAGGTCGGAGCGATTATCGTAAAGATCGAAGGGGCGCCCGCCGGGTGAGGTGTTGTATCTCGAGACCTTTTCGTCGATCGGCAGGAAGTTGCCGGTTTCCGCCCTGATCGTGGCCAGCGCCATGAGCACCATCCGGCGGTCGAAAAGTTCCACGTCGGCCAGGGCGCGCAGCACGAAGGGCAGATGGGTTTCGATGTTCGCCCGCGGAGTTCCCGGGAACATCCGGCTGACCATATCGACCGTGACGCGGTCTATGACCGACCTTGCCGGAACGAAGATCGAATCGTCGATCAGGCCCAGTGCGCGTTGAGTCGTCGGGCCGGCCACTCCGTCAACCACCAGGCGGCGGCTGCGCTGGAAGGACATGATCGCCAGCCGGGTATTGCCGCCGAACTTCCCGTCGGGCGTTCCCGGCCTGAACCCGAGCTGGATCAGCCTATCCTGCAGGGCTTTGACATCCGGCCCTGAATCTCCTGTCCTGAGCGTTCTCATCGGTTGGCTCCTTCGGCCGGTCGTCCGTCATTGACCCTCTCCGCTTCCGGCAACTCGCGGTAGCTCTCCAGCAACTCCTGCATGATGTCGGAAAAGAGCCAGTTCGGATCCAGTTCGGGGTCGATCCCGAGGCGTCGATCAAATTCGGCATAAGCCCTCGATCGCGCCCATGCGAAAAAATGGGATAGATCAATATCGTGTTCCGGCATAGTTGTTTTTGGGTGTTCGATCCGTCAGGCGGCGCCTTGTCGTCCACTGTTAAAGTCTTGTGATTCAATTATATTCTTGAAATGTCGATTCTCAGACTTTGATGCTGAGGTGTCAAGCTGCCGGGGGGGCGGGCCGTGCATTTCGCCCGTCATTCGATTCGACGGGTTTGTCTTGTCGGCGGATTTCCGGTAAAAAATTCCGGACTGCCGCAGGTCAGTAGAAAGTAGAAAGTAGAAAGTACGATGACTTTCACTTTCTACTTTCTACATTCTACTTTCTACTGTTTTCAGGGAGGGGCGCATGCCGATAAGATTGATCATGCTTCCGATCGCAATGGTTGCGTTATCGGCGATATTCGTTCTCCGCGGCGAGGAGGCCGTCACGGCTCCTCAGCTCAGGGTCGGGGCCGCGGCGATCTCCGTGACGCCTTTCGGGCCGCATCCCGACTGGGACGGGACGATTACGCCGAACGGAGTCTGGGGAGAGAAGTTCGAGGACCGCAACGGCAACGGAGTCTGGGACGGCGGGGAACCCTTCGAGGACGATCCGGGCAACACGGCCATCGATCAGAGCTCGAAAGACAAGTATGACGGCATCTATCTGGCGGGATTCGGCGACAAGCGCCTGGCCACGGGGCGGCACGACGATCTCTGGGCGCGGACCGTGGTCCTCGATTACGGCGAAACGCGGATCGCCGTCGTCGTCGTAGATTTCATCGGATACTACTCGGAGGGCGCCTACTTCGGGATCAATCATATTAATAAGATGATCGATCCGAAACTCGGCATTCAGGAAGTTCTGCTCGCCAGCACTCACAGCCACGAGGGGCCGGACACGATCGGTCCCTGGGGTGACGGGCCGCTCAAGGACGGCAAATATCCCAAATATCTGCGATTCGTCGATCGCCAGATAGCCCGGAGCATCGAGCAGGCGGCGCGGAATCTGCAGCCGGCGCGAATCCGGCTCGGCGTCACCGATCCGTCGAAATCGCCGAGCATCGCCGGGATGCAGACCCGAACCAGCGGGCGGCCGCCTCACTTCTTCGACCAGGAACTGAGGATGATGCAGTTCGTCGGGACTTCCGGACGCGGCAGGACCATCGCGACGATCGTCAACTGGAACACCCATCCGGAATCGATGGAGGACAAGAACACTATCCTCACCTCCGACTTCCCTCATGCCATCCGGCAGGAGATCGAGCGGAAGTACGGCGGGACCGCCCTCTACATCAACGGCGCGATCGGCGCGGCCGAGATCATCGGCGACACGAACAACAAAAACCGCGACCGGATCAGGTTCGACGGGAAGGACTTTCCGCTCAACGAGAAGTCGAACCGGCCGGTTTTCACGTTCGAGCGGACCGAGGCGATCGGTCGCGACGTGGCCAGGGCCGCCATCGAGGCGCTCGACCGCGGTGAATGGAGCAGAAGCAACAGGCTGCAGGTCCGCAAGGCGGATCTCAAGGGCCCGATGGACAATCAGGGCTACCTTCTGCTGACTCGGCTGGGCGTCTTCGATACGCTTCCTGTCTCAGAGGACGGCTCGATACCCGAGTTCAGGACATCGATCTATGCCATCGACCTCGGCGATGCGCAGATCGTCACGACACCGGGCGAACTGTTTCCCGAGGTCTTCTACGGCGTGGCCAAATTCAAGCGTTCGGACTGCCCGGCAGCCGATACGGGCGCCCCTCCGGAACCCTCGATCCGCGACGCGATGACCGCCAGATACCGGTTCATGTTCGGTCTCTGCCCGGACGAGCTGGGATACATCGTTCCGCGATATGACTGGAGAAGGGAGCCGGTCGACCTTGAGAAGATGCAGATCCGCCAGTCGGTCGATCCGTGCAAGGCTCAGGGTGTGCCGAACCACTACCACGAGACCAACGCCGCCAGTTCGGTTATGGCGCCGGCCTCGGCCTGCGTCACTGTGGCTCTGCTGACCGGCCGTCTGCCCGATGACGCTGCCTGCCGCGATGTGACCAGGTATTCGGACTATGTTGCGAAAATGGCAGAAAGGAACGCAAAGAAGTGAGCGGGACCGTCGAAATCACAGTCAATGGCGAAACGCATCGGGTCGATGAAGGAACCAGCCTGATGGAGCTTGTCAGGTCGCTCGACCTCGCCCCCGAGCGGGTGGCTGTCGAGCGCAACCGCCAGATCGTCCCGCGCGCACGGTGGGACGAGACGCTCATCGAATCAGGTGACGCGCTTGAGATCGTCCATTTCGTCGGCGGAGGTTTGGAGTGCGGAGCGCGTGCGCTCCGCTTTAACTCTCAGGAAAGTATCGATCAATAAAGCGGAGCGCACGCGCTCCGCACTCCGAAATTACCGGCGAGCCGGAGGCAGCTTCGGCATATCCTCCGCGCTGAAGCGGGGAAGCAGCTGATCCTGCATGGCCAGATGGTAGACCGCAGCGGCGATGACGATGGCCGATCTTTTGGCGTCATCCTCGATCACCCTCTCATACGAGTCGAGGTTGGTATGCCAGGTAGCGGTGAAATATTCGATCGGGTCCTGGTTGACTCCGATCCCCGGCAGGCCGGCCTGATTGAACGATGTATGATCCGATCCGCCGAGCCCTCGGCTGTTGCCCGCGATGACTCCGAAGAAGCCGAGGTCCTCGAATCCCTTGAGCGCCTCGCGCAGTCCGAGCGGAGCCTCCTTCGGGCCGAAGAGGCTCATCCCGCGCGCCTTGCCGGTCCCCGCGTCGATATTGAAGTAGCCGCCGAACTTTGAGAACTCGGGTTTCGGATCCTCGAAGGTTCCGAAATGTTCCTTGACGTAGGCCTGCGATCCGAGCAGCCCCTGTTCTTCTCCGCTCCACAGCGCAACGCGAATGGTCCGGCGCGGTTTGACGCCGATCGCCTTGAGGATGCGGGCAGCTTCCATCATGACCGAGCAGCCGATCGCGTTGTCTGTGGCGCCTGTCGCCGCGTGCCAGGAATCGAGATGCCCGCCGAGCATGATCACTTCGTCTTTCTTGTCAGTGCCGGGAATCTCGGAGATCACGTTGTAACAGGTGGCTCCTTCGGGGTAGCTCTGATTGACGATCGATGCCTCGATCCGGACCGGTGTGCCGTCGGCCAGAATGCGCGAGATGCGGCCGTAGTCCTCGTTGCTGATGATCACCGTCGGGACCGCCCTGGAGACATCGAAACTCCGATTGTTGAATGCGCGGATCTGGCGGTGCTCGCGGCCACCGTCATCGATCCGCAGGGCCGCGCCGTTCTCTAGCAGGAACGTGTCGATCGCCTCGGCGATCTGCCGCGGATTGAGCCTGTTCGGATCGCCCGGAGGTCCGGGAGGGCGCCGGTTCTGCGGGAAGGGCGGCGTTCCGGCTCCCTCGCCGGAATATCTCGCCTTCGCCATCTTGTCGTCCATACGAGTCGGCGGCGGATTGAGCGTCACCGCCACGGCGGTGTGAGCGCCGACCATGACGATCCGCCCCCTGACCTTATCCTTCATCGAAGCGAGATACGCAGTCAGTTGTTCTCCCGTCGGCCCCGAAGGCGGGTTGAGCTGGACGACCTCGCTGGTCAGCGTGCCGTTGGTTCCCGGAGTCCAGGCAAGCACCTCGCCCACCAGCGGTTCCCGGACCGGCGAGAGCAGATGCAGCGTCAGCCGTTCGTTGAGCCATCCCGGATGCCCGAAATTCCATGGCTCGAGGTGACCGTTCTCGAATCCCCAGGAGGCCATCTGTTTGACCGCCCAGTCTCCGGCGGCTTTCAGGTTCGGCGAGCCGGTCAGGCGGGGACCGTATACGTCCGTCAGGTAATGAAGCGTCCGCATGATCTGGGAATTCTCCATCCCCTCTTTCCGGATCTTCGCCTGAATTTCCGCGTCCGTCGCGGCAGGAGCCTGCGGCAGGACGGTTATCGGATTGAGCACGAGCAGCGCGGGCAGAATGAATCGCAGTAATCGATGCATAGATCTCCTCGGGAAAGTTTCCAGTTGTCAGTTTCCAGTTTCCAGAATATTCGTATCAGGAGTTCATGAAGTCATTCTAAATATACCGGAAACCGGAAACTGGCAACCGGAAACTGCTCATCGGAGACTGCATCTTGACAATCTTTCAGCCCGCCACTTAGTATCCCATTTCAGATTTATCCTCTATTAATCCACCGGAAAGGCAGAAGTTCGAGACTCTGGCGATGCGTATTCTGCTGGCTTCATCCGAGGTTGTTCCATATTCGAAGACGGGCGGTCTGGCCGATGTAGCGGGCGCGCTGCCGAAGGCTCTCTCGCGACTTGAATGCGACGTTATGGTCGTCACGCCGCGCTATACGGGATTCGGCGCGCGCAAGGGCGATGTCGTCAGCCACGAGACCGGCGAGATGATCATTCATGATCTGGCGGTGCCGTTCGGCGGCGGGACCAAATATGCCGCCGTGTGGCGCGACTATCTGGACGGCGCCCCGGTCTATTTTATTGACAACATTGAGTATTTCGGTCACGGGTATATATACGGCAGCGGCAATTTCGACGTCGAAAGGTTCGCCTTCTTCAGCCGTGCGACTCTCGAGCTGGCGCGGCGACTCGGGGCTCCGCCGGACCTGATCCATTGCAACGACTGGCAGACCGGCTTCATTCCGGCCTACCTCGCCTCGGTCTATGCTCACGACCCGTATTTTTCGCGGACGGCGACGCTTTTCACGATCCACAATCTGGCATACCAGGGATTCTTCGACCCGAATCTGCTGCCGCATTTCGGATTCGGCTGGGAGATCTACCATCATGGCTTCGAGTTCAACAACTCGGCCAACGCGATGAAGGCGGGGATCACATATTCGACGGCGCTTTCGACGGTCAGTCCGAAATATGCCCGGGAGATCCAGACGCCCGAGTTCGGCAACAAGCTGGACGGGCTGTTGCGCTGGCGGCAGGGCGACCTGCTCGGGATTCTCAACGGAGTGGATTACAGCGAGTGGAGTCCGCAGACCGATCCGCACATCGCCGCCAACTACTCGGCCGGCGATCTGAGCGGCAAGCTGATCTGCAAGCGCGATATGCTCGAACGGTATCACCTGCCGGTCGAACTGGATAAACCGGTTATCGCCATCGTCTCGAGGCTGACCGTCCAGAAAGGGATCGATCTGATCGCGCAGGCGATCTGGCCGATGCTCGAGACTGGAACGCGGTTCATCCTGCTCGGCTCCGGCGGCGACAGCTACGAGGACTTCTTCCAGCACGTCCGGGACGTCAGGCCGCAGCAGGTCGGCGTCTGGTTCGGGTACAACAACGCGCTGGCGCATCAGATCGAAGCCGGCGCCGACCTCTTCCTGATGCCGTCGGCTTATGAACCGTGCGGTCTCAACCAGATGTACAGCCTTCGCTACGGCACCGTCCCCATCGTCAGGGGCGTCGGAGGACTCGACGATACGATTCAGAACTTCAATCGTTCGACGGAGCTGGGAAACGGCTATAAGTTCTACGATTACTCTTCTGAACGGCTGGTCGAGAAGTTCTATGAGGCGCTCATGGTCTACTACGACAGGGATCTCTGGAAAAGGCTGATGCTCAACGGGATGAATGCCGATTACTCCTGGAATCGCGCCGCTCACAGCTACATCGATGCATATCATCGGGTGATCGGTGCCCGGCGCGGCTGAGCGGCAGGAAAATGACACGATTTCTCAATGATTTCGACACCTCGAGGGGCGGCTAATCTGTTTTGATCATAGTTTGTGAGCCGACTGTGGGTCATATGTCTGCCAGCTGACAGACCGATCTGCTATAATCCGGTCTGACAGAGAGAACTGAGCGGGATTCAGAAATGATATGGCTCTGATAAATCCGGATCTGCGCGGCGGCCGGACGGAATATTAACTAACTGAAAATCCTGAAGGAGAGAATCAGATGAGCGAATTTGTTGCTGAAGTGACGGACACGAACTGGGAGTCAGAGGTTCTCGGTTCAAACCAGCCGGTGCTGGTCGATTTCTGGGCTGCCTGGTGCGGTCCGTGCCGGATGCTTGCGCCGACGGTCGAGTCGGTGGCCGAGAAGTTCCAGGGGCGAGCCAAGGTCGTCAAACTGAATGTCGATGAGAATGTCGAGAGTCCCGCCAAGTACGGTATTCGCGGGATTCCGACGCTGATCCTTTTCCATAACGGCCAGGAGGTCGACAGGCATGTTGGCGTGCCGGCCAACGCAAAGGATACGATTTCTCAGATGATCGAGAAAACGCTCGCCTGATCCGCCCGATCTTCGGAGCGGTTGTGGAAGAACAACGAGCGATATGAAGTCTGCGGATTATGATGTGATTATCATCGGCGGCGGCCCGACAGGGCTGGCCGCCGCTGTTTATACCGGCCGTTCGCTGCTCAGGACTCTGGTTCTGGAGAAGCAGGTTCCCGGAGGCCAGATCGCGCTTTCGGCGGCGATCGACAATTATCCGGGTTTTCCGGACGGGATTTCGGGATACGACTTCGCCGAAGCGTTTCTCAGGCATGCGCAGCGTTTCGGGGCCGAGGTGCTGGTCGGGACCGGCGCGGAATCGATCGAACGGAACGAAGACGGAACATTCACGGTCGGGCTGAGCGATGACCGGAAAGTCACCTCGCGCGCGGTCATCCTGGCCATGGGCCGCCATCCGCGTAAACTCGATGTGCCGGGCTACGAGAAGCTCTTCGGCAAGGGAGTCAGCGTCTGCGCGACATGCGACGGGGCATTCTTCAGGGATGTTCCGGTGGCCGTGGTCGGCGGAGGCAATTCGGCCGTCGAAGAAGGCAATTTTCTGACGCGCTACGCTTCAGAGATTCATTCCATCCATCGTCGCGACCACTTCACAGCCCAGAAGATCCTGGTCGAAGAGTACCTGCATCAGCAGAAGGTCAGGCCGGTCTGGAACAGCGTCGTCGAGGCGATCCACGGCGAGAAGGAGGTCGAGGGC
>CALBSU010000770.1 GCA_937967285.1 uncultured Acidobacteriota bacterium | reverse complement strand
GGAGAATGTTCATGAAAAACCTCATCGTTTTTGATCCTCCGATGTGCTGTTCGACCGGCGTCTGCGGGACGGATGTTGACCCGGTGTTGCCGCGTTTTGCCGCCGATCTCGAATGGCTGAAAACACAGGGCGTTTCGGTGACGCGATACAATCTCGCTCAAGAGCCGGGTGAGTTTGTGGCGGTCGATGCGGTCAAAGCCGAGCTTCAGAACATGGGGAACAGTTGCCTGCCGCTGATCCTGGTCGATGGCGATATCGTCAGCCGCGGCGTCTACCCTGCTCGATCCGCGCTCGCAGGCTTTGCGGGCATTGCGGCTCCGGCGGAATCAGAGAGCGAAACCAGACCTTTGCGCACGCTCAAAGTTTTATCCAATGCGTCTGAATGTTGTTAAGGGGGCTTTATGAATCTGCTCGATCATGTGACACGATTTCTTTTCTTCACCGGCAAAGGCGGCGTCGGAAAAACGTCGGCCGCTTGTGCAACAGCGTTGGCGCTGGCTGAAAAAGGGCGACGCGTTCTGCTGGTCAGCACTGATCCGGCTTCGAATCTCGATCAGGTTTTAGGAACAGAGCTCACGTCACATCCGACGCCGATCCCCTCCGCGGCTGGTCTCCGGGCATTGAACATCAATCCGGAAATCGCCGCGCATGATTATCGAGAGCGCGTCATCGGGCCATATCGCGGGCTTTTGCCTGCCGATGTGGTAGCCGGAATGGAAGAACAACTTTCCGGCGCATGCACGGTCGAGGTTGCCGCCTTTGATGAATTCACCGGTTTCATCGTGGATGAAAAAACGATGGCCGAATTCGATCACGTGATTTTTGACACGGCTCCGACAGGGCACACGCTGCGCCTGCTTCAGCTTCCGGCTGCATGGTCGGGCTTTCTCGCGACAAATGAGCGCGGCTCTTCCTGCCTCGGCCCGCTTTCAGGCCTCAAGACACAACAGGAAAAATACGCGGCCGCCGTGAATGCGCTCTCGAACGCGCAGCAGACCACGCTTGTCCTGGTGACGCGTCCCGATCGCAGCTCCATCCGGGAAGCGGAACGGACAAGTCTTGAACTGGAAGCCCTCGGGCTGGCCAATCAATTCCTCGTCATCAATGGCGTATTTCGAGCGAGCCGTCAGGATGATCCGGTGGCCGTGGCGCTTGAAAAGCGCGGCCTTGAGGCTTTGGCAGCGTTGCCGGAACGATTGCGAAAACTTCCTCAAATGGCGGTGTCACTTCGTCCTTTCAATATTGTGGGGATCGAGGCCTTGCGCGATCTCCTGTCTGAAGCGCCTCCGACGGTGAGAGAGTCGACGGGCGATGAGGCGATGCTTGCCGTTGCGCAGCTCCCCGGCCTGTCGAGTCTGGCGGATGAAGTGGCGGCTGCCGGTCATGGACTGGTCATGGTGATGGGCAAAGGCGGCGTCGGCAAAACCACTATCGCTGCGGCCATTGCCACCGAACTTGCGGCGCGTGGCTATCAAGTTCACCTCACCACCACCGACCCGGCGGCGCATTTGAGTTTTGCGCTGGGAGCCGATATCCCGGGCTTGAAGGTGAGCCGGATTGATCCCGAAGCGGAAACGGCCGCTTATCGGCAGCGAATCATTGAAAAGACTGAATCAGGCCTCGACTCCGAAGGCCTCGAGCTCCTGAAAGAAGATCTGCGCTCGCCCTGCACCGAAGAAGTTGCCGTCTTTCATGCCTTCTCGCGCATTGTTTCCGGCGCAAGGCGTGAAATCGTCGTGATGGATACCGCGCCAACCGGCCACACGCTGCTTTTGCTCGATGCCACCGGCGCCTATCACCGCGAAGTTATGAGAAACAGCGGCGCGATGAGCAGTCACCTGGTCACTCCGCTGATGCGCCTCAAAGATCAGGCTTTTACCAAAGTGCTCCTGGTGACCCTGCCTGAGACGACCCCGGTACTTGAAGCGGCGCAATTGCAGGCCGATCTGCGGCGCGCTGAAATTGAGCCTTATGCATGGATCATCAATAATTGCCTGGCGGCCACCGGAACAAAAGACCCGCTGCTTGTGGCTCGGGCGCAGGCGGAGTTGGAGCAGATCCGAAAGGTCGAACAGGAATATGCCACTCGAACTGTTATCGTGCCGTGGATGATCGAAGAGCCGACAGGACAAGACCGTCTGCGGCGCCTGGCGCAGGCGATGAGCGCCTCTGCCGGCGTGCCGTGAAATCCTGTCATTCGACAGGCGGATGGGGCCAGAGCCATTTCGCGGGTCTCCGCCTCCTCACTTCCGGCCGAAGGCTGTCCATCCGCCCCTCCCTTGGTGTAGAATTTCGTTTAATCCAACTACGCAATAATTCCTGAATCAGGGGGGAAAATCCGTGGCAATCTTAAGACCATTCCGCGCACTTAGGCCGTTGCCGGAAAAATGCGCCGAGGTGGCGAGCGTACCGTATGACGTCGTTTCGACCGCCGAGGCCCAGGCGATGGCCGGAGACAACCCGCTCTGTTTTCTGAGGGTCTCTCGTCCCGAACTCGAGATGCCTGACGGAACGGACATCCATTCCGACGCGGTCTACGAACGCGCCGCCGAAAACTTCAGCAAGCTCCGGGAAGCGGCTCCGCTGATCGTCGAAGAGACTCCGAGCTTCTATCTCTACCGTCTCAAGATGGGCAATCACGAGCAGCCGGGCATCGTCGCCTGCTGCTCGGTGGACGAATACGATAACGACGTGATCCTCAAACACGAGCGGACGCGGCAGGACAAGGAGGACGACCGGACGCGGCACATCCTCTCGCTGCGCGCCCAGACCGGCCCGGTCTTTCTGACCTATCGTCCGAACCATTCGATCAACGAGCTCGTCAATGCGATGCGTCACGAAGAGCCGGTCTTCGATTACACCGCGCCGGACGGGATCGAACATCGCGTCTGGAGGATTCCGGAGAACCTCAACGCGACACTGATCGAGGCTTTCCGGGAAGTTCACAAGCTCTACATCGCGGACGGCCACCATCGCGCCAAAAGCGCCAGCCGGGCGCGTGAGGAGCTGCGCGCGGCCAATCCCGATCACACCGGCGAGGAGGAATACAATTTCTTCCAGTGCGTCCTCTTCCCCGCCGATCTGGTCCACATCCTGCCTTACAATCGCGTGGTGACGGACCTCGGCGGTTACACTCCCGAGAACTTTCTGACCGCCATCACTGAAGAGTTCGAGGTGGCCGAGAATGCCGATCCGAGGCCGGCCGGCAAGAGCCACATTTCGCTATACCTGAACGGCCGCTGGTACGGACTGACGATCAGGCCCGAGGTGACGAAGGGACTGAAGGTGACGGACAGGCTGGATGTCAGCATCCTGCAGGACCGCCTGCTCTCGCCGATCCTCGGAATCAAGGACGTCAGAACGGACAAGCGGATCAGCTTCGTCGGAGGAGTCCGCGGGACGCGCGAACTCGAACGACTGGTCGATTCAGGCGAATTCGCGGCAGCCTTCTCGATGCATCCGGTGACGGTCGATGAGCTGATGGACATTTCGGACGCGGGCGAGATCATGCCTCCGAAATCGACATGGTTCGAACCGAAGCTGGCCGACGGGCTGCTGAGCCATCTGATCTGATCGACAGGAAGATCGTAACCATGAAAGTTCTGATAGCGGACAAATTCGAAGAGAGCGGAATCGAGGGGCTCAAAGCCATCGGCTGCACGGTGATCAGCGATCCGAATCTGAAGGACGAGGCTCTGGTCGAGGCGATCCGCGAGACGCAGGCGGACGTGCTGGTAGTTCGATCGACGAAGGTCAGCGAGGCCGCGCTCGATGCCGGCAGGCTGAGCCTCGTCGTCCGCGCCGGCGCAGGCTACAACACCATCGACGTCAAGGCGGCATCGGCGCGCGGCATCTACGTCTCGAACTGCCCCGGCAAGAACTCGATCGCCGTGGCCGAGCTGGCCTTCGGGCTGATACTCTCGCTCGACCGCCGGATCGCCGACAACGTGGCGGATCTGCGCGACGGCAGGTGGAACAAGAAGGAGTACGGCAAGGCGCGGGGACTCTACGGGCGGACGCTCGGCCTGATCGGTCTCGGCCAGATCGGCCGCGAGATGATCGCCCGCGCGAAGGCGTTCGGCATGAACGTCGTCGGCTGGAGCAGGAGCCTGACGCCGGAGACCGCGGCCGAGCTGGGTATCTCGTTCCGGCAGACCTTCATCGAGGTCGCGCATGACTGCGACGTGCTCAGCGTGCATCTCGCGCTCGCGCCCGATACCCGCGGCGTGATCAACGCAGAGATCTTCGAGGTCATGCAGCCCGGTTCGATCGTCATCAATACTTCACGTGCCGAGATCTTCAATCAGAAGGATCTGGCCCGGGCGATCGAGACGCGGGGGATCCGCGCCGGCCTGGATGTCTTCGCCGAGGAGCCGACGACCGCGACCGGCGATTTCACCGACCCGATCGTCAAGCTGCCCGGCGTCTACGGCACGCACCACATCGGCGCATCGACCGATCAGGCGCAGGAAGCCATCGCCGCCGAGACCGTCCGCATCATTCAGACATTCATGGAAACGGGCAGAGTTCCGAACGTGGTCAACATCGCCGACCGTTCGCCGGCAACTCACATGCTGGTCGTCAGGCACCACGACCGCCCGGGAGTGCTCGCTCACGTCTTCAGCGCCATTCGCGATGCCGGCATCAACGTTCAGGAGATGGAGAACATCGTCTTCGAGGGCGCCGAAGCGGCGATCGCACGCATCGC
>CALBSU010000769.1 GCA_937967285.1 uncultured Acidobacteriota bacterium | reverse complement strand
TACTTTCTACTTTCATGTATTGTCGTCCCTTCCAGGCCACGCCGCGTCCCGTCCTGCAGCGCCACCAGGAGGTCAGGCCGATGGCGAGGAGAATCGTTTCGGATACCGGATGAAGAAGCGCGGACCAAAGCGGATGCCGGAACCGCAAGGCAAGGATCGCTCTGAGCGTTATGACAGCGACGACCGCGGAGAAGATCGCCATCGAAGGACGTATCAGGATAAGAAAGAAAGGGAGCAGCATGAAGGCGCCGTGATAAGCAATGAACGCCCAGAATGAGGACTGACGGCGAAAGGCCGGGTAGAAATTCTTCTGAAAGCCTTGCCAGATCTCGCCGAAGGAGTTGTACATTCGGACCCGGACAATGCTTTGTCCGTCGAGACAGAGGCCGCGCTCACCGTTCTCCCGCCATAACTGAGCCAACCGCGTGTCCTCGAAGATCTGGTCGCGAACCGCCGCATGGCCTCCGAGCTTTTGATACGTCGCTCTTTCGAACATGAGGCAGGCTCCGTGAGCCAGGGCGAGCGAACTGGATGACATAAAGAGCGAAAGCGGGGCAGGAAATATCGAGAAGACGACGTAGTTGAGCGTCGGCATGAGAGCCTTCTCCCAGAAACCCCGCATCTCGAGCCCGGGCCAGCATGACAGAAAGGTCAGTCGGCGGCGGCGCATCTCCCCGGCCATCCTCGAGGCCGCACCGGGGACGAGGCGGGCATCCGCGTCGATGAAGAGCATCAGGTCACCGGCGGATGCAGATGCCAGGCGGTGGCAGGCGAAATTCTTGCCGCACCATCCGGGCGGGAGATCCTCCGGAGAGATCCGCTTCACTCTCGGGTCGCGCTCGGCATAGGACTCGATAACCCGGGAAGTCCCGTCGGTCGAATGATCGTCGTAAACGAGGATCTCGATGACGCCCTCGCCCTGGGAGACGGCCGAATCGAGACACTCGGGCAGATTCGACTCCTCATTCCTCGCCGGGATGAGAATCGATATCGTCCGGGAGCCCGCCTCCCTTTTGACCGCAGGCCAGAAGATCGAATTGACCGCGGACAGAAAGAGGATGAAGAGGGCGACGGCCAGGAATATCATTTTAATTGACCGGAGATGGTCACAGAAGTTTGTCTATCTGACGATAAACCTTATCCAGTCGTGCGCTGTCCGCCACGCCGGTCAGGCTGAGTACTATTCGCCCCTGCTTGTCGATGACATAGAGGACCGCTGAGCCGCCCTGATAGCCATAAGCCTTTGAGACGTCGCCGTTCCAGTCGAGCAGCACAGGGTATTTGACCCGGGTCTTGAAGATGCGCCGGACGACTCCGCGGGCGAAGGACGGCACGGACGAAAGCACTGCCACACCCTTCTGATCGATACGGCTCTCGTATCTGTCCCAGAGCGGCCTGACCCACCCCTCGATCTGGCCCGCACCTTTCCTGTCGCCGAAGGTCAGGACAGTCACACGCCCGTTGGGAAACTTGTACTTCTCGAGCTTGTCGTACTGGTCCTTGAGCTCGAAGGCGGTAGCCTCGCGAACCTCATCGCTGGTCATCGAGGCGGCAATGGTTGCATGCGCTCCGGAATTTAATGAAAAAACTAAAACGAGTAACGTAAGTGTCGATAAAAACCTCGATATCATAATCCTCAAATCGATAAAGCATGAATTTATGACGAATTATGCGACCAGTGTAACCAGCCTGCCGGAACCTCCCAGAATGATTTCGGCTGAATCCATCAGCAGCGATGTCATGGGATGATCGGCGAATCGCCGATCGAGGGCCTCTCGTCCCTTTTCGATCAGGGTCGAGGCTTGCTGGTGGGCGCCCCGGACGCCGAACTCGGCGACATATGTCGAGCGGCCGTGCCTGATATCCTGTCCGGCCGGCTTGCCGAGTTCCTGAGACATGCCCAGTTCATCCAGCAGATCATCGCATATCTGATAAGCCATGCCCAGCGATTCACCGAATTCGGCGAGCGCACCGAGATCGTCCCTGTCGGCGCCGCATACCGCGGCTCCGGCGATCATGGTCAGCTTCATCAGAGCAGTGGTCTTAAGATTTCGACTGGCGAGCGCATCGGCGCACTGACCGGTCCCCTGGAGCGCGAGGTCGACAGCCTGCCCACCGATCATCCCGTTGGAGCCGATGCAGTTGACGGCCTCTGAAACCAGATTCAGCCCCGCCTCGCAGTGCCCGTTCTGGCGAGCCTCCTCGACGAACAGCGCGTACGACTGATTCATCAGCGCCAGCGCGGCCAGCAGCGCCACGCTCTCGCCAAAGACAACGTGGAGTGACTGCCGTCCTCGACGCGTGGGGGCGTCATCCATTGACGGCAGGTCGTCGAAGATGATCGAACTGGTGTGCAGGTATTCGATCGCACAGGCCGATTTGATCGCGCGGCTGACGTCCCCGCCGGCAGCTTCCGCCCCCATCAGCGTCAGCATCGGACGCCACCGCTTGCCGCCCGGGAAGAGCGCGTAATCTATCGCCCGGTTGAACTCTGCCGCATGAGGCTGGTTGCTGATCGGCAGATTATCGCCCAGCGCTGCCTCAAGGGGCTCTCTGTGCCGGTCGATGAATTTGAAAAGTCGTTTTGACATTTCGATTAGTCTGATTAGGAGCCCGTCTTCATGGGCTGTTCATTGAATATGACGCGACATAAACCGTCCGGATCCTCCTGGATCGGAAGGTGGGCGGCGGCGGCCAGTTCGATCGCCTCAGCCTGCGGCCAGATCCCCTGCCACATCGAAACCGACCGCTTGATCGCTCCGAAGGTCCTCGCGCCATAGACGATCTGAATCGGATGCCGGACCTCCGCGAAGCGTCCGATTCCGTCTATCGAAGTCAGCAGATCGAGATATCTGTAAGCCGCATCGTGATCGACGGACCCGAAAGATTCGGTCAGATCCGAACCTTCGGTCCTGTGTTCACGAAGCGAAAGATTGGTGATCCAGCGCCCGATCGGATTCGCAAAGGTCGTGTAGTATGCGTATTTTCCGATCGGATTTCCGACGAAGACCCGGAAATACCACGGCACATATGCGAACGGATCGATCAGTACCAGCCTCCTGACAAGGCTTCCGACCCTGGGCAGGGCCAGCAAGCCGAGGAGCGCCCCGCTGCAGTTGCCGACCAGCGTCAGCCCGTCCGAACCGATGCGCGAGAGCTCATCCGAGATCTCAGCGGAGAGCGCATCGAGGGTCCAGGAATGCGGTTTGTCGGAACGGCCGCACCCGGGCAGATCATAGCTGATGAAGGTCGAATCCGCGGGGCGTCTCGTCAGGACCGGATCGAATGTCCGGTGGTCTCCGCTCCATCCGTGCAGACCGACGAAGATGCGCGGACCGTCCCCGTCGATCTTACTGTACACTGGCCTGTATTCTTTCGGCTGTCAGCTTGCCACCCAGAACCACCATCGGCATTCCAGTCCCGGGAGTCGTGCTGGCCCCGACGTAAAAGAGCCCTTCAACCTCGCTCGAATAGTTGCGGTCCCTGAAAGGCCCGACCTGAAAGAGAGTATGCGCCGCGCCGAATGCGGATCCGTCGTAAAGACCGAACCTGCGGCTCCACTCCTCCGGCGTGTAGACCTCCTCGACAACGATCCTCTCCGGATCGATATCCACGCCGTCGTGCCACAGCCTCTCGAGGACCTTTCTCTTGACATCAGCGACAGCCACATCCCAGTCGATGCCGGGCATTTCGCTGAGCAGCGGCGTCGGCACGAGCACAAACATCGCAGTGTCCCCCGCGGGCGCCAGTTGTGGATCGGTGGCGGACGGAACTGCAACATAGAACGGCAGATTCTGCGGAATCCGTTTTCTCTGCAGCAGATCGTCGAAGGCCCCGGAGAACTGATCAGGGAGAAAGATCGTATGGTGGCCGAGGTTTTCGACCTGCCCGCGAATGCCCCAGTAGAAGGTCATAACCCCCGGGGTCATGCGGGTTCTCGAGATCCTGCTCCTGAGCGTCGATCTGAGCCTGTAATCTCCGAGCAGCTCAGTGTTGGTCGTCGGCACATCGACGTTCGAGACCACGACGGATGCGTGGCGGAACGTGCCGTCCGACATCTCGACTCCGGTTACCTTGCGATCCTGAACGACGATCTTCCTGACGCGCTGACCGGTCATGATCACTACGCCGAGCTCCCTGGCCAGTCGCTCGACGCCCCGCACCAGTCCGTAGATGCCTCCCTTAGGCAGCCACAGGCCGTAAGCCAGTTCACCGTATGAAAGGATGGTGAAGAGACCGGGCAGATCATATGGCGATCCGCCGAGGTACATGCCGTATGAGCCGAGCGCCTCGCGGATGTAGCGGCTCCTGAAGAACCGCGCCAGCTCGCCGTCGAGTGATCGCCAGACGCTGAGCCGGGCGATCTCGGACGGCTTGAGCGCGCCGATCCATTTTAACGGGTTGTCCTCGTTTCGCGTTACCAGTTTATCGAACGAGAGCCTGTACTTGATCGCCGCATCTTCCATGAAGGCGGCGAATCCTGGGCGGGATCCGGGCTCTATGCGTTCGCACTCTTCCACCAGACGCTGAAAATTCGATGTGAGCGAGAATTTCGTCCCGTCCATCCACTGAAAACTGACGGATGGGTCGACCGGAATCAACTCGACATAATCCTTCAACTCGCGGCCGGCCGCCCGGAACAGATCCTCGAAGACCCAGGGATAATTGAGCAATGAAGGGCCGGTGTCAAATGTGAAACCGTCGCGTTCGATGATATTGGCCCTGCCTCCGACCCTGTCGTTGGCCTCCAGCAGAATGACCGATCGGCCGCACAGCCTGAGGTGAATCGCCGCGCTCAGTCCTCCGAGCCCGCCGCCGATGACGATCACGGGGTCGGGCCTGGCGCCGTTCCCGTTCTTCTTTCCATTTCCGTTACCGTTTCCGTTGGTGCCCATAATCTACAAACTCCTCGAGTCCCTCAGATAAGCGAGCGGCAGCCGCCAGTACTTGCTCTGGGGAAGGACCATGAATTTCCGTCGCATCGAAACGCTTTCGCGGTGCAGAATTCCCCGCGGGCTGGCGCCGATCTGCGAATTGAGCTGGCGATAGACGTCGATGCAGGCCTTGATCGCAACCCTGCTGTCGGGATTGAATGCGTCGAGATCCGCCAGCGACGAGTCGTAGTAGTCGTCGGCAATCCGTGTCAGTTCGCGAAGCACCCGATTGAGCGCCGGCCGCTGCTGATCGTCGTGAGCGTCGATCCGTCTTATGCCCTCGCTTCGCAGCATATCCTGCGGCAGATAGATCCTCCCGCGGCGCTGGTCCTCAGCGACATCCCGCAGAAAATTGGTCAGCTGGAGCGCGATCCCGAGGTCGCGTGCGCTGCGCAATGCCCTGTCGAAATCCCGCGGCTGCGGAGAGCCGTAGACATAGGTCAGGAAATATCCGACGACGATCGCGCTGCCGTAGATGTAGGATTCGATCAGGTCGTCGAGGGTTTCGAACTCGCGGGGCCAGATGTCGAGACGCATCGCATCGAGAAACGAATGGTAGTGTTCGGCCGGAATGCCGGCTTCCTGCACGACCCGTGCAAAACCCGCGACGAACGAAGACGTGCCCGTCCTGAGCATCTCGCTGACGGATGAGCAGCGGAGAGCCGAATCATATTCCGCGGCCCAGGCATCGACCTGCTTCGCCCGCTGCACCTGCGAGAGGGGGAAGGTATCGACGATCTCGTCGGGATACCTGACCGCGGCATAGATCGCCTCAACGCGCGCCCGCTTGTATGGCGGCAGAAACCTGGTGACGATATAAAAACTGGTGCTGTATTTTCTCAGCACGGCGCGGGCCTGACGGGAGAGGACATCCCACGCCTCGGCATCGGTCGAAGACTCAAGCGCGCGCCGCCGCGTATCGCTCTCTATCTCCTTCCACCGCGCCATGCTCCAGACATCGGCTGATGAGGGTAACTCTGCTGTCATTTTCTTTTCCGTCGGAAATGTTATGGATGACATTATATTCTTCCATGCGTGCAAGGAATGTAGAAACGTAAATCAGACGATTTCCGTTACGACATTTCGCCAACCCTGGAGATGTACGCGTCGACGTCGAACTTCCTTGCGCAGCCGCGTGCATTCATGTACCTGATCAGGCCGAAGACCGGCCGTGCCGGGCCCCAGGGGCGATCGTGCTTGCCGCCGATCGCCCACGCAACCCCGGTATAGCCGTTGGGATCGCGCCCATCCAGTTCGTATCTGTCGTTCAAGCTGACTGCGATGTCAAAGGCCTCCTCCGGGGACGAGGTCCATTCGAGAATCTTCTTCGCCCAGTACATCCGCATGAAACCATGCATTCTTCCGGTTTTGACCATTTCTGACTGGGCGGCGTTCCAGAGCGGATCGTGAGTGGTCGCCGACTCGAACCGCTCGGCATCATATAAATATTCACGCTCATCTGCGGCGTGTTCCGCGAGCGTTTTGCGGGCCCACTCGTGACATCCCTTGAGGCTGTCGTAATGCGGATTGCGGGCGACATAGTTTATCGCCAGTTCGCGTCTCACGATCAGCTCCTCGAGAAAGGCCGCCCCGGCGGGCGCTTCGGCTGAACTGACTTCGAGTGCAACTCTCAACGGACTGATCTGCCCGAAGTGCAGAAAATGCGAGAGCTCGCTGGTTCCCGGGATTTCCGGCTTATTTCTGTCGGTGTCGTAATTTGCCAGCCTCTGATCGATGAAGCGTTTGAGAGCGCGTTTCGCCTCGCGGGCTCCGCCTGTCACGCCTTCAACGGGCGAGGCCGATCTGTCGAGCGGCAGGCTTCTGATGAGCCCTGCCTTGTCGATCGTCCCGGATGACGGTTTCTTACCTTCGGGCCACCGATGGCGGGCCTTCGGATTCGCCGGCGGGACAAGAAACGCCGGCAGCAGCCGATTGATTTTGGGGCGGATGGTCCGCGCCGCGTACTCTTCCTTCTCAAAGAACCGCGACGGGACAATCACGTCGGCATCGACGGTCCAGAACGGGACTTTCAGCCTGGCGGCCGCGCTGCGCCGCCAGCCTTCCGCCTCCCTCAGCGGATTCTCGTCGCCCACAACCAGCGAGGCGCGCACTTCGCTGCAGAACGAGATCAGATCGTGATCCGGGTACGGCCTGAAGACGAAAGCGGCGCCGCGTTTTTCGACCGCTTCGCGAGTCTGCTCGAGGCCGTCGATGAGAAACGAATAGTGCCTCTGGTTGGCGTTCGGGTAGCCCGGATGAAGTCCGAAGAAGACCGCCACGGGACGCCCGATCAGATTCGCCACCTGAATCGCCGCGTCGAGCGCCGGATTGTCCTCGCCGCGCTGAGCGCGCTGCATCCAGTAAACGACGCAACCGCCGTCCGGATCCGGATCGCCCTCGCGACGGACCGCGACTCGAGGATCGGATCTCAAACTGTCGAGCGTCTCCAAAATCAATCTCCCGAAACGGCCGCGCCTGCCAGCTCCGGCGTTCCGTTTTCGACTATTCCCGCGCCGCCGTTCAACAGCCGGTCGGTTTCACGATAGCGGTAGTCGAAGATCATGCCGAGCATTTTCTCGACGAAAAGCCAGTGCGCCAGCCTTCCGAGCGGCCCGAAAGGTATCCGGTATCTGACGACATCGCGCATCAGCGTTCTGCGCGGACCGTGCGACTCGAAGGTGTGGGTGTGATGCCAGAGCGCATAGGGCCCCTTGATCTGCGTGTCGACGAATTTCCGGTTGACATCCCACTCCTCGATCAGAGTCCGCCATTTGAACGGGATGCCGAAGAGCGAGAGCCTGTATTCGATCAGCGTGCCGGCCTCCATCCGGATCGGCGCGGGCGTCAGAATCCTGAAATTCAGAAATCCCGGCGTAATCTTCTCGAGATTGTAAGCGTCGCTGAAAAAGTCGAATGTCTCCTCAATGGGAAGCGAAATGAGCTGTTCCCTTTCGAGCAAATAGGTCTTCATAATGATCTAAGTGCGTCCTTTAATTCAGGATATTTGAAATTGTAACCGGTTTCGAGCGCCGCCCCGGGGACCACCTTCTGGCTCGACAGGACGACCATTGCCATCTCCCCGAGCAGCAACCGCAGAGCGAACGCCGGCACCGGAAGAAAGACCGGCCGGTTGAGCGATGCGGCGAACTGCCTTGTGAACTCCGCGTTCGTCACGATTCCCGGAGCAGCGCCGTTGAGCGGTCCGCTCACCTGCTGATTGAAGATGGCGTGCCGGATCAGTCCGACTATGTCGTCGAGGTGAATCCACGGAAACCATTGTTTGCCGTCGCCGAGCTGACCGCCGAGACCGAGCTTGAACGGGAGGAGCATCTTTTCGATCGCTCCGCCTTCCCTGCTCAGCACGACTCCGATGCGAATCAGACAGACCCTCGTCTGTGAACTCGCGGCCTTCTCAGCCTCCCTCTCCCACTCCAGACAGATCCTGCTCAGGAAACCCGTTCCGGGATCGGAATTTTCAATGAGCGGTTCGTTTCCACGATCGCCGTAATAACCTACCGCCGAGGCGCTGACGAAGACGCGGGGCGGTACCGTAAGCCTTTTCATTCCATCAACTAAATATCGCGTGCCTGTCACGCGCGAGTCGCGAATGCGTATCTTTTGCTCCTCGGTCCAGCGTCCGGCCGCGACCGGCTCACCGGCCAGGTGAACCACCGCCTCAACGCCTTCCCAGGCCTCTGCCGGTGGCGTCTCGCCGGCCGGATTCCAGCCGTGCACGATCACACCGGGCTCTTTATTCACTCGTTCCGGCCGACGCGTCAGTATTACGGTTTCGTGGCCCTCTGCGCGGAGTTCGCGGGAAAGTTTCTGTCCGATCAACCCCGTCGCGCCTGTCATCAGTATTCTCATTCCAACTCTCCCTTCTGACCTCTCTATACCCGACGATTATTGTCCTGGATTTTACCAAAATAATCACGATTTCTTATACATTACCTTGTTGAAACCGAAACAAAATCCGGACAAGGCACAAATTTACTACTTATTGTTCAGATTTTATATTGACAACAGATTAATTGACATATTAAAAATAGGACATGGAAGAACAGGAGACAACGGAGATAAGTTTGACGGGGGTATCGAGCACTCCCAAGTACAGGATCGGAACAGTCAGCAGGCTGACCGGTTTATCGGCGGATGTCGTGAGAGTCTGGGAGCGGAGATACGGAGCCATTAAGCCGCAGAGAAGCGAGGGCGGATCCAGGCTGTATTCGGATGCCGACATCGCGCGGCTGAGAAAGCTCAGGCAGGCGGTCGAACAGGGGCATGCGATCGGACAGGTAGCCAAGTTGCCGGAGACGGAGCTGGACGGCCTTTCTCCGAGAGGGCGGACCATTTTCGCCGTCTCCGATGATGTGGCGGATCCTTACGAAGTCACTCGGGTTCGATTCCTGGATGCGATAGCCAGGCTGGATGCTCTGACCGCCGACGAGGAGATCAGCCGGGCGGCGACGCTCTATCCGCCTCGCGTCATCGTCAAGAATATCGTTGTCCCGCTGCTGATAGAGATCGGCGACCGGTGGGCGCACAGGGACATCGGCATCGCGCACGAACATTTAGCGACGAACCTGATCCGCAACCTCCTCAGCTCCATGTTCCGACTCTACCCGCCCGACGAGGGGTCCGAGCCGATAATCCTTGCGACGACAAGCGGAGAAAGACATGAGTTCGGCATCCTGATCAGCGCGCTGCTGGCAGCCACACGCGGGTGGAAGGTGATCTATCTGGGAACCGATCTGCCTGCGGCCGAGATCGTTCGGGCGACGCGAATCGTCAAGGCTCGGGTTCTTGCGCTGAGCCTGATCAACTCGCAGAATCCCAATACCAGACAGGAACTGCTTCAGATCGCCGAAGGCGTGCCGTCCTACACCCGAGTCTGGCTGGGCGGCCATGAATCCCAGCAGCACCGGGACATCGCGGAAAAAGCAAACATGATCATCGTTCGCGACCTCGATGACCTGGACGACAGGCTGAAGCGCTGATCCCTCCCGCCGGAGATCCATTCGAAATCTTTTCTCAACCGCCTTGGGCCTGCTATATAATTTCCGTAACTTCGCGGACAGATGCAGGCCTGCGGCGCGAACTCCCATCAGGATCCGCCGTGAAGATAAATATGTGTTTCAGATAATAAGTCCGGCATGACGCAGACATAATTCCGTCCGACTGCTACCGGCCCGGCTGATGTATCCCGACGTATAAAATGAAGAATCTGCTCTTTTTTTCGATCACTCTGCTGCTGGCATTTTCAGTTTCAACCGCGACTAACCGCTTCATGGCGGCGCAGGACCCCGTCTCATCCGGAGATGAGCGGACCGTTCGGCCTCAGCGGGATCAGTTCGCCGATTTCGATATTCGCGCCGATGTCGAACGATCGCTCGAACGGGCCGATCGCATTGCCGTCAGGCGCGAAAGAAGCGTCAGTTTCGACGGCCGCGGCGCGCGTCTTTTCAGGGAGCGCCCCGGGACGACGGTTCGTTGGAGCACTCTGAGCCAGGGTCCGAGCAGGCTGTCCAACATAGCCCGGGGACTGAGCGAACCGTCCGCCGGGCGTCCGGATCTGATCGCGCGCGGTTTTCTGCGCGAGAACCGCGACCTCTTCCGGCTCGACGACTCGGAGATCAGCGGACTTGTCATTGCCGGTTATGACAGGACGGCGCACAACGGTCTGACGCACGTCCGCTTTCAACAGAGGATCGACGGAATCGACATATTTCAGGGAGAGTATGCGATCCACGTCTCCGGCACGGGAGCGGTCATCTCGGCCGACGGCGAGCTCTTCGCCGGGGCAGCTCAACCGTCAGGAGGGGCGAAGATCGCGGCTGAAGAGGCCGTCAGGATCGGCGCAGGAAAAGTCGGTCGCGATCTCCGTGGGCCTCTCGCGCCGGTCACCGCCGCCGCAGGCCGCCAGCAGAAACAGAGGTTCCGAGCATCAGTGGGGACATTCGCCGAGGACCCGGAGATTCGACTGGTTTATTTTCCTCTCGCCGGAGGAACGCTTCGCCGGGCGTGGGAGATGACGCTTCGGATGAACGATTCGCCAGATGCCTGGCTGCTGCTGATCGACGCCGAAACCGGATCTCTTCTCTACCGCTACAACCTGACCTGGTACTGTTTCGATGATCACTCGGCGCCGGCGGCTTACGGCCCGGCAAGGGCCTTCGAGACGACCGTCGCGACGATGATTCAGGGGCAGAGCAATTCGCCGCACGGTCCCGTCTTCACCCGTGAGAGTCCGCGGCCGAACCTGCCGGTCACCAGCAATTCCCCGCCCGTCGTCGACCGGGTTGACGTTCCATTCGTGCCGACGCAGTTTCTGGGAGCAACGATCTATCCGCAGAGCGATCCCCACTATGACTGGTGGAACGGACAGCCGAAGACCGGCCTGACGTCGAACAACACCGATACCTATCTCGACCGCAACGCGGACAACACTCCGGATTCTCCGCGACTGACGGCCGCCGACGGCAACTTCACGTTTCCTCTCGATCTGAGCCAGGCTCCGACGACGCAGGACAATCAGAATGCCGCCCAGGTCAACCTCTTCTACTGGGTGAACCGGTATCACGATATTCTCTATCATTTCGGTTTCACCGAGTCGGCCGGGAATTTCCAGAGCAACAACTTCAATCTGGGCGGTCTCGGAAACGATCCCATCCGGGCCGAAGCGCAGGACGGCAGCGGGACGAACAATGCCAATTACTCGGGATCGCGCGACGGGACGACGGCGAGGATTCAGATGTATCTCTGGTCGGGCAGTCCTCAGCTTGACGGGGACCTGGATCAGGGGATCATCATTCATGAACTGACGCACGGCCTGAGCACCCGGCTGGTCGGCAACGGGACGGGGCTGACGGGACTTCAGGGCCGTGGAATGGGTGAAGGATGGTCTGACTATTTCGGCCTGGCGCTGCTGCGGGAGGAGAGCGACGACCTGAAGGGCAATTATGCCGTCGGACAGTACGCTGTCAGCAATTTCACACGCGGAATCAGGCGATATCCCTACAGCACCAGCAAGCAGGTCTATCCGCTCAATTACGGCGACATCTCGATCAACACAGCGGTCCATCCGGTCGGCGAGATCTGGTGCAACACGCTGTTGGAGATGCGTGCCGAGCTGATCGGCGGGTCCGGCTGGCAGGAAGGTCACCGGCAGAGCATCCAGCTGGTGGTCGACGGCCTCAAGCTGGCACCCACGGCTCCGAGCTTCCTCGACGCGAGGGACGCCATCCTGCTGGCGGACAAGGTCAACAACAACGGTTCAAATCAATGCAGTATCTGGAAGGCGTTCAGCAAGCACGGCATGGGCTACTCCGCCTCGACGCTGGGCACCAACGACGGCAACCCGATCGAATCGTTCGACCTGCCTGCATTCTGCAGCGATCTGGGCATTGTCAGCCTGGGACGGAAGATCTACCTCAACGGAGAGACCGTCGATATCGCGGTCGGCGACCGCAATGCGACGGGACCGATCAAGGTCGAGGTCACAAGCAGCGCGACCAATGATGTCGAGATGCTGACGCTCACGCCCGACGCGGTGTACGCCAGCAACTATCTGGCCGGCATACAACTGACATCCGGCCCGGCGATCCCGGGGGACGGCAAACTGCAGGGTTCGTTCAGGCTTCAGGACCGGATTCTGGTCAGGTACATCGACGCGAACAACGGCGCGGGAACTTCCGTTCAGGTGACGGCCGAGGCGGCGGCCGGCGGCGAGAATTCTATCTTCGATGACGATGTCGAATCGGGCAACAGAGGCTGGAGCGCCACCGGCACTCCCGTCAACAGCTGGGCAATCACCGAACAGAAGTCTTCATCCGGGAAAAGGTCCTGGACTGACAGCCCCGCCGGCAATTATGCCGACCGGCAGGATACTTCGCTGGTCTCGCCTCTTCTCGACCTCAGCAACGCAGACGGCGTGACGCTTCAGTTCACGCACAGCTTCGCCTTCGAATCCGGCTTCGATTACGGGCTGGTCGAGTTTTCCACCGACGACGGCGACAACTGGACGAGGATCGCCGCATTCAACGGAATTCAGGCTTCATTCGTCCGCGATTCGGTCAGGATCGATGCCCTGAACGGCAGGTCCCGCGCCAGAATCAGATTCAGAATAAAGAGTGACGAGAACCTCAATTTCGACGGCTGGCACATCGACGACATCAGAGTGATAGTCAGATCCGGCGACGGGTCGATCGTTCCTCCGCCAGACGCCCTGGCACCTGTCATCCTGTCGCTCAGCCCGGCCTTCGGGCCTCCCGAGGGCGGAACCAGCGTCACCATCAGCGGCATCAACTTCACCGAGGAATCCGATCTGAAGGTCTTTTTCGACGGTCAGGCGGGCACCGGGCTGCAGATCGTCAACAGCTCGACGGTCCGCGTCAAAACGCCCGCCCATGGCGCAGGCACGGTCGGCGTGACCGTCACGACCAGAAACGGGACGGCGAACCTGTTCCCGGCCTTCACATATCATATTAATGGCTCACAGGCTCCGACGCCGCAGATTCTGAGCCTGTATCCGACGACGGGTTCCAGATCCGGAGGTACGATCGTTACGGTCAACGGCAACGGATTCACGCCCGAGACTACGGTCAGGTTCGGCGCGCAGACGGCGGCAGTCACATTCATCAGTCCTTTCCTGATCGCCGCGACGGCGCCAGCCACCGGGTCGACCGGACCTGTCAATCTCACAGTCAGCAACGGGACAGGACTTGAAGCTGCCCTGAACGGAGGGTTCACCTATGTCGATCCGACTCCGCCTTCGGGGCAACTGCTCACTCTCAACGGCGGCGAGATACTCTTCGCCGGTTCGACGCGGACGATCCTCTGGAACGCATCCGACAATCGAGCGATCGTAAAACAGAAGCTCGCGCTGAAAAAGAACGGAGCGGCGGAAACCACGGCGATCGCGGAGTTCCTGGAGGGCAGCGCCAGATCGTTCAACTGGAATATTCCCGCGAATATCGAACAATCCGATCAATACAGGATCCAACTGACTGTGACGGACGACGAGGGCGCTCAGACGGTCGTCGAGTCCGCTTCCGACATCACGATCGGCAAGCGCTGGATGTCGCAGATCGATTCCACGCTCTCAGTCCAGCGGCCTGCCGGCGGGACCGACGGAAAATACATCTACATCTTCGGCGGCCGCGCAACCGGCAACAGTTCCACTACGATCTCCACCGTTCAGCGTTACGATCCGGCGACCAAAACCTGGTCGACCAGCGACGTGGCGCCGATGATCACGGGCCTGAATGCCGCCAAGGCGGCATACCACAACGGAAAGTTCTACATTCCGGGCGGAATCAATCAGCAGGTTCAGATATCCTCCACCCATCAGGAATACGATGTCGCGACCAACACGTGGAGGGCGCTCTCGCCCGCGCCGTCGATTCTCTTCCTGTACGGCCTTTCGGTCGATCAGAGCTCCGGACTGATCTACAAGACAGGAGGCATCGAAGGCACTCTGGCCGTATCGGATTTCCAGGTATACAACATCGCAACCGGGCAATGGACCGTGCTGCCGTCTATGCCCACGGCTCGATTCGCGCACGATTCTGTGATCCATAACGGAAAGATCTATGTTGCGGCCGGAAACGGCACAACTGGAGGGCTGCTGAGCGCGGAAGCATTCGACATCGCATCGGGCAAATGGTCCTCACTCGCCCCTCACAGCATCGCTCGCCAGTATCACACGAGCGCCGTTGCGCAGGGGGCTGACGGCAGGAGCTACTGGCTGCTGATCGGCGGCGAGGATCCGTCGACGGGAACGCCGCTCAGGAAAATCGAGGCTTACGACTTCGCCGCGGACAAATGGATCGTCCTCGACGGTTCGTTCGATCTGCCGACCGCGCGAACGAGGCTGACGAGCGCCGTCCTCGACGGTTCCGTCTATGCGATGTCCGGGGCCATTCCGGCGACTAGCGGGACAATCAACTCGGATCTGGTCGAGAGCATGTCGCTGACTCAGATCGCGCCCGGCTCGCCGGACCAGCCTCCGGTCCTGACCGTCCCGGCGGGCGAACAGATCGCGGTAGCGGGCATCCCGCTGGCTTTCGGTGTCGCGGCTCAGGATCTCGGATCCTCGATTCCCGTCACCATCACTGCAACCGGGCTGCCGGACGGCGCGAATTTCAATTATGCGAACCTGACCAACAACAGCGGACTGGGGACCGTCAACTGGACTCCGGGCGGGGCGGACACGGGTCGGGCGTGGGTTGTCAATTTCACCGCAACCGACGGCAATCTGACCGAGACCAAATCGGTTGTCCTGAGGGTGGTCAGCGCCGGCACGAGCACCGCCGTCAACGCGGCCGACTTCAGGTTCGGCCCGCTCGCTTCAAATTCCATCGCGGCGCTCTTCGGAACGGACCTGGCCGTGAGGACCGAATCGGCCCGGTCAAATCCGCTGCCTTTTTCTGTCGCCGGGACCGAGGCGACGATCAACGGGCTGCCCGTGCCGCTCTTCTTCGTCTCGCCGAACCAGATCAACTTCGCCGTGCCGCAATTGCTCGCGAACGGACCGGCGACGATGATCGTCAAATCTCCGGCAGGCCTGTATTCGGTCGCGCAACTGACGATCGCCTCAGCCGCGCCAGCACTCTTCACAGCCAATGCCAGCGGCAGAGGCGATGCAGTGGCGCAGGCCACGACGGATGGAATCAGCTACCAGCAACAGCCGTTCGATGTTACCGTTAATGGAAGTCCGAATGTCCTGGTTCTCTACGGCACCGGAATCCGCAACGCGCAGGCTTCCGATCCGTTTGATTCAAATGGCGTGGCTGAGTCGGTCCAGGTGACGATCGGAGGCGTTCCGGCGACTGTACTTTACGCCGGAGCCCAGGGCAGTTTCAGCGGCCTCGACCAGATCAACCTGATCATCCCGCCCGCGCTGGCGGGGGGATCTGAGCGCAGCGTCGAGATCCGCCTGAGCGTCAACGGCGTCGAAGCCAATGCGGTGACGATCGTAATCAGATGAAGGAGATTGACCGGAAAATCGGGGAGAGCAGCGAAGACGCGCACCGTCAGGAAAGAGCGGCCGCGTTGTCCAGGCGCTTCATCATCGATCGGCTGAGGAAGGTCCTCCTCGGCACCTGGAACAAGATCTTTGATGACGAGATATTCGGCCGCGCCGCCATGCTGGCCTTCTACTGGTTTCTCTCGCTCTTTCCGTTTCTGATTATCGTTACCGCCCTGCTCTCGTTTACTCCGACCTCTCGAAATCTTGAGAAATGGCTGGCGGTTCTTGGCAACGTCCTGCCGCCGCAGGCCTTCACGGTCGTGCAGCAGACCTTCGAGGAGGTGGCATTCCGCCAGCGCCCCGGCCTGCTCAGTCTGAGCATTCTGGTGCTTGTCTGGTCATCGTCGACCGGAATGGGAGCGGTGATCACAGCGCTCAACCGCGCATTCGATGCGCAGAACTCGCGCGCCTGGTGGCAGGAACGAATCCTCGCGATCGTCCTGACACTCGGCCTGATGATCTTCATCAATTCATCGCTGCTGCTGATCTTCTTCGGCGACCGGATCAGCATCTGGATGGCCCATATCTTCGGCTACGGCGCGACCTTCATCGGCCTGTGGGACCTCATCCAGTGGCCGGTCGTAATCCTCTTCGTCCTGGTCGGCATCGAGTTGATCTACTATTTCGCGCCGAACATCAGACAGCGGTGGAACCTCTTCACGCCCGGCGCCGTCTTCGCCCTCTGCTTCTGGCTGATCATCTCAGTGGGATTCAGGTTCTACGTCTCCCGTTTCGGCAACTACTCAGCAATCTACGGCACCCTCGGCGGAGTCATGCTGCTGCTTCTCTGGCTCTATCTGACAGGCCTCGCGATACTGATCGGAGGAGTGATCAACTCAGTCACCAGAAAGCTGGTCTGACGGGATCCGAATTACTCATCCGCCGGCTTGCCGAGGCAGAAGACGAGATAGTCGCCCTTCTTCCGTATATCATCGACTTTGATAGAGTCGAGATTGGTGACCGGTATGATGCTGACGACCCTGACCTGGGCGCCGGGCATCCTGCGGACGGCGCGCGAAGCCGTTCCGAGTCCGAAATCGCTGTGGAAGGCCCCGTTGAAATGGACGATTGAGGTCCGCTCCGCCCGCCGGGCGGCGATCGATTCGGCCATCGTCTCGTCCTTGACGCACTGCGCGTAATAGAAGCGCTCGATCATGGCGCGGGTCTTCGGATCGAGCTCCTTCGGCTTCTTCGACTCCTCCGCGCCGGCGCCGGGATGGCCCTGCATCGTTTCGACGAAGCGCTTGTAATAGTCGTCGAGCGGGCATTGAATCTGCGCCGCCATGAAAGCCCTGTCCTCAGCCGGAGCGGATTCGACCGCCCCGAGTCCTTCGCGCGAGACCTTCGAAGCCAGACGCCGCGGAGTATTGCTCGCCACCACATTCCATCCGTTGTATTTGGCGAACTCCACCAGCGGCCGGTAGTCTGTGAAATAGCGCGGCCACGGCCTCGACCGCTTGAGAAATTCCTCCTCGCTCATCCGGCCCGCCAGGTAATCGTCCAGATGCGCCTGGACATCACGCTCGAACATCTCGAGCGCGACCGTGACAGTTACTCCACGGCGCGAGAGCCCCTCCAGAATCGCTTTCTCAAGCCGATGCGTTGCCGGATCGTCATGCTGTTCTCCGACAAAGGTCAGATCGACCCTCGAAAGTTCAGCCATCATCGTCTCGAAGTCAATGAATTTCTTATGCTTCGAATCGTAAACCCGCTGCGGGATATATCCGGACCCGCCGCCATGTACCGATTGCGCCATCGCTGCGGGCATCGACGCCACCATTACCAGCAATATCAGGGCTGTGCGAAATATCATCTTATTTATTCATCTCCAGTCATTCTCAGTTCCGCGGAATTACGGGATCCGTCTCCCGTCTTAATATTCCGGAGCGCCTCGCATCGAGGCGGTGTAAGTATATCCGCTTGCCTCATTTTGCCAAAACGAAGCCGGATTACCAGCCCTTTTCAGTCCT
>CALBSU010000768.1:5000-6471 GCA_937967285.1 uncultured Acidobacteriota bacterium | reverse complement strand
GATATTGCGGCGAGCAGGGCCCGAATGTTTCAGGGGATAAACGGAAAGTATTTTAATCTTACTGAAGGTCGGGTTCAATCGAATAAGCGCCGGCCGGCTGATTCACTTGATATTGATCAACACGTTATTCGACGTCTTGTCATCGACCGTCAGACTGACATCCACTTCACCCCTTCCGGCCAGGGTGCGCGGTAAGCGGATGTTTATCTGATCGAGGCCGACGAAATCACTTTGCGCTCCGGCGTAGAGCACTTCGGTTTCAGCGCCGCCAGCCAGTGCCTTGACCAAGGCCAGTTGGCTTCGATTACGCACACCGGTGCCGAAGAGCAGCAGAAAGACCTGATCGGTTGGATCACTGAGGTCGATGGGGACGGATTTGAATTTGTTCTGAGCGGCATCGAATTGGGCGACCGGTTCGTAGTTCTGCGAGCCGTTGGATCTGATGCGCAGAACGACTCCTGCTGCAAATCCGCTGCCTGTCGCATTGGCCGAGAACAATCCTGGCGCCGCACCGACGATCTGAACCGATCCGGTATGGACCTCGCCCGAACTGTTTGTGATCGTGACCATCGCCGGCCCGCGGGATGAGCCCGCCGGAATCTGGTAATTGATCTGAAACGGGGAGACGAAAAAGAGCGGGGCGTCTCTTTCAATGCCCTGACTGTCGCGGACTCGAACCGTTGTTCCGGCCAGCGTGATCGGGAGGGGAACGGATGAGGCGGACTGGGTGCCGGTCGCCAGGTTCGTCCCGAATGCCGAGACGATCGACTCGCTTCCGACTTCAGGTCCCAGATAGCTGGCCGATGAAATTGTCTCGACGGATCTGTATGGCGAAATCATCATGACGCTGTTGGCGGATGTATCGACGACGAAGAGGCTGCCTGCCCGTCCGAACGCCAGCCCCGACGGCGAGGTGATCAAATAACCTGTCGCGCCACCTCCGTCGCCGGTCGAGTAATATTCGGTGATTCTCAACTCGAGGCCGGCGTACATCGTCGAACTGCCGTCAGGCCCAAACTTCCGGATCTGGTTGTTCACCTGGCTGCTGACATAGAGATTGCCCTCGGGATCAGAGGTTATTCCGTTGAAGGTGATCAGCGGCGAGTAAAAATCGCCTTCCTTTCCGAACCCCAGCTCGTCAACGACGAAGGTAGTCATGATGCCCTGAGTGTCAACTTTGCGGATGCACTTGTTGGCGCGGTCGACGATGAACAGATTGCCGCTGCGGTCAACGGTGACATCGACCGGTAGATCCAGGGAAGCTTCCAGAGCCGGCCCTCCGTCGCCGCCGAAGCCTTTCGTGCCGCTGCCGGCGATGGTAGTGATGACTCCGGTCCGAATGTCTATTCGGCGGATACGGTTATTTCCGGAATCCGCGACAATGAGGTCGCCATTGTTGTCGAATGCCAGACCCTGAGGTCTAGAAAGTCGTGCCGCCGTCGCCGGCCCTCCGTCGCCGCTGAAATCCTCG
>CALBSU010000767.1 GCA_937967285.1 uncultured Acidobacteriota bacterium | reverse complement strand
AAGAGCTGCTGCACCGCGTTCGGGATGCCGACGACGATGCCGGCGAAGATGAGCAGACTGATTCCGTTGCCGACTCCGCGTTCGGTGATCTGCTCGCCGATCCACATGATGAAGAGCGTCCCGGTCATCAGCGTCAGGGTGGCGATCGTGATGAAACCGGCGCCGCTCGAGCCGGTCACCAGACCGGGCTGGCGGGCCAGCCAGAACGAGATGCCGATCCCCTGAACGAGACACAGGACGACCGTCAGATAGCGCGTGTACTGCGTGATCTTGCGCCGTCCGAGCTCTCCTTCCTCCTGAATCTTCTTGAGCGAAGGATAGACGGAGGTCATCAGCTGCAGGATGATCGAGGCGGTGATGTACGGCATGATCCCGAGCGCGAAGATCGAAATCCGGCGAAGGTTGCCGCCGGAGAAGAGGTCGAGCACGCCGAAAAGGTTGCCGGCGGCCTGATCCCAGAGGGCCTTCATCGCCTCCTGGTCGACGCCGGGAACCGGGATGTGAATACCCGCACGATAGACCGCGAGCATGGCCAGCGTGAAGAAGACACGCCTGCGCAGGTCGGGGACATTGAACAGGTTTCGAATCGCGTTGAAAAATGCCTCGATCATAGATACCCCTCAATCAAGAGACTACTTCAGCCTTGCCGCCCGCCTCTTCAATCTTCTGCCTGGCGGAGGCGCTGAAGCGGTGCACGTTGACCGTCAGTGACTTTTTCAGTTCTCCCCTGCCGAGGATGACGATCGAATCCTGTTTCGACTTCCTGACAAGGCCGTGCTGGACCAGCGCTTCCGGGGTCACTGTCGCGCCGGCATCGAAGATCCTTTCGAGATCGGAGAGATTGACCTCCGCCCATTCGCGCTTGAAGATGTTGGTGAACCCGCGCTTGGGCAGACGCCTGTGGAGCGGCATCTGGCCGCCCTCGAAACCGCGCTTGCTCGAGTAACCGGAGCGCGACTTCTGACCTTTGTTTCCACGTCCGGAGGTCTTGCCGAGTCCGGAACCGGGGCCGCGACCGACGCGCTTCTTCTTGTGCGTCGCGCCGGCGGGAGCTTTCAGATTGTTCAAGCCGATAGCCATATTATTTCAACCTCTCAATTGACGGCGGCGCGGCCGGAGCCGGCACGGTCGTCTCAAGCAACTAGGCGACGATGCGGAGCAGATGCGGGACCTTCGCGACCATGCCGCGAATGGCGTCAGTGTCCGGACGCTCCACGATCTGGTTGAGCTTCGTGAAGCCGAGGCTCCTGACGATGACCTTGTGCTTCTCGGGCGTCGCGATCATGCTCCGAAAATACTGAATTCTGATCGTTTTGGTTTCCTTCGCCATGACTTACAGTTCCTCCACGGTGCGGCCGCGCAGGCGGGCCACTTCCTCGGGGCTCTTGATGCTCTGGAGCGCGTCGAAGGTGGCGCGGATGACGTTGTGCGGGTTGTTCGACCCGAGACACTTGGTCAGGATGTTGCTGACCCCGGCCGCGTTCATAACGGCGCGGACGGCGCCTCCGGCGATGACTCCCGTTCCCTCGACCGCGGGTTTGAGCAGCACGCGTCCGGCTCCGAACCGGCCGACGATCGGATGCGGCAGCGTGGTGCCGGCCAGCGGCACGCGCATCAGATTGCGCTTGGCCGATTCGATCGCCTTGCGGATCGCCTGCGGGACCTCCTTGGCCTTGCCGGTCCCGAAACCGACGACGCCGTTGTTGTCGCCGATCACGACCAGCGCCGCGAACGAGAGGTTCTTGCCGCCCTTGACCACCTTGGTCACTCGATTGATTGAGATCACCTGATCCTTCAAATCAAGGCCTTCAGGGTTAATTCTTTCCATAAACAAAAATCTCCAGAATCCGTAATGACGCCCCGGCAGGTCGCCGGAATGACGCCCGGTTGGACATTAGATACGAACGAGCATTTAGAACTGCAGCCCCGCCTCGCGGGCGGCCTCGGCCAGCGACTTGATGCGGCCGTGATAGATGTAACCGCCGCGATCGAAGACCACGCTCTCGATGCCCTTCTCCTTCGCCCTCTCGGCGATCAGGCGGCCGATGGTCCGGGCGGCGTCGATGTTGCCGCCGCTGCCGACGCCGGCGCCCTTCTCGACCGAGGAGGCCGAGCAGATTGTCACGCCCTTGACGTCGTCGATCACCTGCGCATAGATGTGATTGAGGCTCCGGAAAATCGCCAGACGCGGACGCGCCGTCGTTCCCGTTACCTTCCTGCGAATGCGCTTGTGGACCGCGCGCCGGATGTCCTGTCTCGATCTGTTTGCCATAATTTTCAACAATGATGATGGATGAATGATGAATGATGAACCGACATCATTCAATTCATCGTTTATTTGCCAGTTTTGCCGGGCTTGAGCCGGATCGGGCGGTCGGCATAACGAATGCCCTTGCCCTTGTACGGATCCGGTTTGCGCAGGCGGTTCATGTTGGCCGCGACCTGGCCCAGCAGATGCTTGTCGATGGCCGAAAGTATGACCGTCGTCTGATACTGATTGATCGTCCGCTGCAGTTTCTCGATGCGGGCGGTCACGCCTTCGGGCAGGACGAACTCGATCGAATGCGAGTAGCCGAGCGAGAAGAGGATGCTCCGACCCCTGAGATCCGCCTTGTATCCGACACCGACCACATCCATCTCCTGGGTGAATCCCTCGGAGACGCCCCTCACCGCGTTGGCGACCAGGGCCCGGGCCGTGCCGTGGATGGCGGCATACTGCTCGCCGGCCCGTTTGGCCTCGAGCTTGCCGTCCTCCATATTGAAGGTGATGCCGGGCGGGACCGGCGCGGTCAGCTTGCCCTTCGGCCCGTTGACCTCGACCAGCGTGTCATTGATCGTGACGCTGACGCCCTTCGGTATATCGATGATTTTCTTTCCTACTCGTGACATAGCTTTCTCAATCTGTCCCGTAAAGATAGTTTAGTAAACTTCACAGAGGATTTCACCGCCGACATTGGCCTTGCGCGCCGACTTGCCCGTCATCACCCCATGCGAAGTGCTGAGGATATTGATGCCGAGCCCGCCGAGCACCTTGTTGATCTGCTTGCTCGGGACATAGACGCGGCGGCTCTGGCGCGAGACGCGGTCGAGATGCGTGATGACGCTCTCGCCCTTCGGGCCGTAGCGGAGGAAAATCCGCAGTGTCCGGGCATGGCTGCCCTCGGTCGTCTTGATGCTGTAGTTGGTGATGTAGCCCTCTTCCTTGAGAATCCGCGCGATCTCGACCTTGAGGCGGGACGCCGGCACATCGACCTTGGTATGACGCGCGCCAATGGCGTTGCGCATGCGCGTCAGCATATCTGCAATCGGATCAGTCATAAGTCAATTCACTCCACTCGGAACGTCGTAAGGATCCCCTACCAGCTCGATTTTGTCACGCCGGGGATCTGGCCTTCCAGAGCCAGCTGGCGGAAGCAGATGCGGCAGACGTTGAACTTGCGCAGGTAGGCGCGGGGACGGCCGCACCTCTTGCAGCGATTGTATGCCCTCACCTTGAACTTCGGCCTCCTGGCGGCCTGAACCATTTTCGAGATCTTTGCCATAGTTTTCTCTTCGTCCTGATGTTTGATTACTGCCTGAACGGCATCCCCAGTCCGCGGAGGAGAGCGCGCGCCTCCTCGTCAGTCTGAGCGGTCGTGACGATGCAGACGTTCATACCGCGTGCCTTGTCGATCTTGCCGAAGTCGATCTCCGGGAAGATGAGCTGGTCGCGGAGCCCGATCGTGTAGTTGCCGCGGCCGTCGAACGACTTGGGAGAGACTCCGCGGAAGTCGCGGACGCGGGGCAGAGCGATGCTGACGAACCGGTCGAGGAACTCATACATCCTGTCGCCGCGGAGCGTGACCATCGCGCCGATGCTCATCCCCTCGCGGAGTTTGAAGGCCGCGATCGACTTCTTGGCCTTGGTGATGACGGGCTTCTGACCCGCGATCGTCGCCAGATCGGAGGCGGCGATGTCGAGCACCTTCGAGTTGGCGATCGCTTCGCCGAGACCGACGTTGATGACGATCTTCTCGAGCTTCGGAATGCTCATCGGGTTCTTGTAACCGAACTCCTTGACGAGCGCCGGAGAGACGTCCTTCTGATATTTTTCCTTCAGTCTTGCAGCCATAATGATTTATCCCTCACTCGATCACCGCGCCGGTTCTCTTCGAGACCCGGACCTTGCGGCCGTCCTGCAGAATCTGGTAGCCGACGCGCGTGGGCTGACCGCCCTCGATCAGCATGACATTCGAGACATCGATCGGCGCCTCGCGCTCGACGATTCCGCCGGCGATTCCGCGCTGGCGGTTCGGACGCTCGTGGTGCTTGAGGATGTTGGCGCCCTCGACGATGACCTTGCCCTTCTTCGTCAGGACCTCGATGACACGCCCGCGCTTGCCCTTGTCGCGACCCGAAATGATCACGACCTGGTCGTTCTTCTTGATCTTCATTCTGGTACTCATAATCTCCTCATCGGCTCCGGGCCGGTCAGATGACCTCGGGAGCGAGACTGACGATCTTCATGAAGCCGCGGTCGCGCAGTTCGCGCGCAACGGGTCCGAAGACGCGGGTGCCGATCGGTTCGCCGTCGGGCTTGATGAGCACCGCCGCATTCTGATCGAACCTGATATACGTGCCGTCCTTGCGACGGACCTCCTTGCGGGTCCGGACGATGACGGCCTTGACGACCTGCTTCTTCTTGACGGTACCGTCGGGGCTCGCCTCCTTGACCGACGCGGTGATGACGTCGCCGACGCTCGCCCGCTTGCCGGTGTTCCCGCCGAGAGGCAGGATCATCGCGAGCTTCTTCGCCCCCGAATTATCGGCGACCTCGAGAATTGAACGCATCTGAACCATAGCTAGACTCCAAAATCAGTTTGGCAACTACTTATTCGCCTTGCGCAGAACCTCGACGACGCGCCAGCGTTTGCGGGCCGAGAGGGGACGCGTTTCAACAATTCGCACCTGATCGCCGATGGTTACGCCCTCGATGTCGTTGTGCGCCATGAATTTCGCGCGACGACGGACGTAGCGCTTGTAGATCGGGTGCTTGACCAGCCTGTCGACGCGGACGACCACCGTCTTCTGCATCTTGTCGCTGGTGACGATGCCGATCTTTTCGGATCGACGCCCGCGGGCTTCTCCGGTCGCTGCCTGTGTTTCGATATTCTCTTGACTCATAATCGCTCTTTAGCCCCCGCACTGGGCGGCGGCGGTTGAACCTCTATTTTTCGATCCCCAGCGCGCGGCCGCGGAGCAGGGTCTTGATCCTGGCCAGCTCCTTCTTCTCGCGGCGGATGTTCTTGACCGTGTCGGTATCCCCGAGCGCCTTCTTGAAATTGAGGCGGAAGAGGGATTCCTTGATCTCGGCGAGGCGCCTGATCAGCTCCTCGCTGGACTTTTCACGCATTGCATCGAGTTTGTGCTTCAAAACGTACCTCCTCCTTCGACATCATCGCGGGAGATGAACTTCGTCTTGATCGGGAGCTTGGCCGCGGCCAGTTCCATGGCGCGCTGCGCTGTCTCGTGATCGACGCCCTCCATCTCGAAGATGATCCGGCCGGGCTTGACCACCGCGACCCAGCCTTCGGGAGCGCCCTTGCCCTTGCCCATACGGGTTTCGGCGGGCTTCTTGGTGATCGGCTTGTCCGGGAAGATGCGGATCCAGAGCTTGCCGCCGCGCTTGACGTGGCGGGTGATCGCGATACGGCCGGCCTCGATCTGCTTGCCCGTCACCCAGGCCGCTTCGAGCGCCTTGAGGGCGTACTGGCCGAAGGAGATGGTCGCGCCGCGGTTTGCCGCTCCGGTGCGACGACCGCGCTGCTGCCGTCGATATTTGACCTTTTTCGGAATTTTATATTCAGCCATAGTTTTTAAACTCGGAATTATGAACGATGAATCGAAGAAGCTGCTTCGTCATTCATCATCTATTTCTTCATCATCGCCTCACGCGGATTCATGATGTCTCCGCGGTAGATCCAGACCTTGATGCCGATGACGCCGAAGGTGGTATTGGCCTCGGCGAAACCGTAATCGATGTCGGCGCGCAGCGTATGGAGCGGCAGCCGGCCCTGGAGCGTCCACTCGGAGCGGGCGATCTCGGCGCCGTTGAGGCGACCGGAGACCCTGACCTTGATTCCGAGGGCGCCGAAGCGCTGGGCTTCGTCGACGGCCTTGCGAATGGCGCGGCGGAAGGCGACGCGCTTCTCGAGCTGGGTCGCGATCTTCTCGGCCTGAAGCTGCGCGTTGAGCTCCGGCTTGTGGATCTCGCGGATGTCGATCAGGATTTCGCGACCGGTGCGCCGGCTGAACTCCTGCTTGAGCTTGTCGATCTCCGCGCCCTTGCGGCCGATGATGATGCCGGGCCGCGAGGTATAGATGATGATGCGCAGACGGTTGGCGGCACGGTCGATGTCGATCTGCGATACGCCGGCCAGCGCGAAGCGCTCCTTGAGCTCCTTCTTCAGCTTGAGGTCTTCAAGCAGCAGCTTGCCGAAATCGCGCTTGGCGAACCAGCGCGAATGCCAGTTGCGGTTGTATCCGAGCCTGAAGCCGTAAGGATGTACTTTCTGACCCATAGTTTGATGTCCTCTTAAGCCTGCTCCGAGGCCTCTGCTGTTGAATCGTTATCGCCGGGTTTCTCGCTCGAGACGACCACCGTCAGGTGGCTGTAGTGGCGACGCTCACGATAGGCGCGTCCCATCGGAGCGGGACGGACACGGCGACGATACTTGGTGGTCCCGGTGTTGGCGTAACACTCCTTGACCCACAGCTCGTCGACGTCGACCAGAACGTTGTCCTGCTCGGCCAGCTGCTCGGCATTGGCGCGGGCCGATTCGAGCACCTTGTAGACGAGGCCGGCGGCCCGTTTGTTCGTGTAGCGCAGGATCTCGCGGGCTTCGCCGTAATTGCGGCCGCGAATCAGATCCATGACCAGTTTCGCCTTCTGCGACGATATCTTGACGTTCTTGGCTTTCGCTGTAGCTTCCATCTTTGGATATCCTCAATCCCGGATTCGTTGATCCGTCTACTTCCTGCCGGAGGACTTCTCCGCCTTGTCGGCGTGTCCCTTGAAGGTCCGCGTCGGAGCGAATTCGCCCAGCTTGTGACCGACCATGTTCTCGGTGATGTAGACCGGGATGAACTTCTTGCCGTTATGCACCGCCAGCGTATGACCGACCATCTCGGGGATGATCGTCGAGCGACGCGACCAGGTCTTGTGTACCTTCTTCTCGTTCGCCTCGTTCATTCTGTCGATCACCTTGAGCAGGTGGTCGTCGATGAAGGGACCTTTCTTGACTGAACGTGCCATATCTTATTTCGTTCTCCGTTTGACGATGAACTTGTCGGTGCGCTTGTTGTTGCGCGTCTTGTAGCCGCGAGTCGGCTGGCCCCAGGGCGTAACCGGGTTGCGGCCGCCGGAGGTCTTGCCCTCGCCGCCGCCGTGCGGGTGGTCGACGGGGTTCATGGCGACTCCGCGAACCGTCGGACGTTTGCCCATCCAGCGCTTGCGACCGGCCTTGCCGAGCGAAACGTTCTCGTGCTCGGGGTTGCCGACCTGGCCGACCGTGGCCATGCAGTTGACCGAAACGAGCCGGATCTCGCCCGAGGGCAGGCGAAGCTGGGCGGTATCGCCCTCCTTGGCCACGAGCTGAGCGAAGCTGCCGGCGCTGCGGGCCATCTGGCCGCCCTTGCCGGGCTTGAGCTCGATGTTGTGAATCTGCGTGCCGAGAGGGATGTTCCTGATCGGCAGAGCATTGCCGGCGAGGATGTCCGCCTCGGGGCCGGAGACCACGGTCTGACCCACCTGCAGGCCGCCCGGGGCGAGGATGTAGCGCTTCTCGCCGTCGGCGTAGTTGACCAGGGCGATGCGTGCCGAGCGGTTCGGATCGTACTCGATGGTCGCGACCTTGCCGGGAATGCCGAACTTGTCGCGCTTGAAGTCGACCAGCCGGTAGTGGCGCTTGTGCCCGCCGCCGCGATGACGGACGGTGATCTTACCGAGATTGTTCCGCGCGCTGGTGCGCTTCTTGCTGACGAGCAGCGGCTTATGCGGCTTGTCGGTCGTCAGCTCATCGTTGGTCAGATAAGTCTGATACCGCCGCGCGGGACTGGTTGGTGAAAGTTTCTTGATTCCCATCTTTCCCTCTGTTCAGCTGGCGGACGGATCCGCCGACAACAGTTGACTAAATCGAATCCGCGTAGTCGACATTCTGGCCGGGCTTGAGCGTGACATAAGCCTTGCGCCAGTCAGCCTTGCGTCCGAGCGTGCGCCCGCGGCGGACCTGTTTGCCGCGGTAGTTGATCACGCGCACCTCGTCGACCTCGACCTTGAAGATCGTCTCGACGGCCTGCTTGATGGCGTGCTTGGTGGCGCCGTCGGCGACGCGGAACGCGAGAACCTGACGGTCGCGCCGGATCGTCTTCTTGTTCTTGCTGTCGCGGATGTTGGTGGTGCTCTCTTCCTTCAGCCGGAGCGCCTTCTCGGTGATGACCGGAGCTTTGAGCACATCCCAGATCGTTTTTGCCATGGCTACTTTCTCGAATTAACGGCACGGGTCTTTCGGCCCGAAGCCGGACTCCACTATTTGCTCAGCTTCTCCTGGAGCGCGTTGATCGCCTCCCGGGTGAAGACGATCTTCTCGTGATAGAGAACGTCGTAGACGTTTACGTTGATCCCTGCGGCGATCTTGACGCCCGGAACGTTGCGCGAGGAGATGAGCAGATTGTTCTTCGGCTCGGTCTCGACGATCAGCGTCTTCTTATCCCAGCCGAAGACTTTAGCGACCGAGACGAAGGTTTTGGTCTTGTGGTTCTCGAGGTCGAAGCCGTCGACGACCACCAGATTGCCCTCGCGGAGGCGTTCGGACAGGACGGACTTGAGCGCGCCGCGCTTCATCTTGCGGGGCAGTTCGCTCGTCCAGTCGCGCGGCTGCGGTCCGTGGACGTTTCCGCCGCCCTTCCAGAGCGGGGAACGGAGACTGGCGATGCGGGCGCGCCCGGTGCCTTTCTGCTTCCACAGCTTCTTGCCGCTGCCCGAGGTGTTGCCGCGGGTCTTGGTCGCGACGGTGCCCTGACGCTGATTGGCCAGGTAGTTCTTGACGGCGTCGTAGATGAGCGCTTCGTTGAGCGGCACACCGAAGATCTCGTCATTCAGTTCGATCTCTCCGACGCTCTCGTTCTTCAGATTTTTAACTTCAACAGTCGGCATCGCTGCCCTCTCTGATTTCGTTTATGAGCCGCCCGCGGGCGACTAGTCGACAATCTTCTTCCTGATCAGGACATAGGCCCCGTTGGGTCCGGGGACGGCGCCCTTGACGAGCAGGATATTCTCATCGGCGTTGACCTTGACGACCTTGAGATTCTTGATCGTCTTGCGTTCGACGCCCATATGGCCGGCCATGCGCGTGCCCTTGATGACGCGCGAGGGGTAGGCCGAGGCGCCGATCGAACCGGGCGCGCGGTGGAACATCGAGCCGTGGGTGGCGCGTCCGCCGCCGAATCCGTGGCGCTTGATGAAGCCCGCGAAGCCGCGGCCCTTGCTGGTTCCGATGACGTCGACCACGTCGTTCTCGGAGAACTGGTCGACCAGGACCTTGTCTCCGACATTGACCGAGGCGGCGCCGTTTTCAACCCTGAATTCGCGCAGGATGCGGGTCGGCGGGACTCCGGCCCTGGCGAAGTGGCCCTTCATCGGCTTGTTGACGTTCTTCTGCGTTTTCTCCTCGACCAGGCCGATCTGAACAGCTTCGTAGCCGTCGGTCGAGACAGTCTTGAGCTGGACGACGACGCACGGTCCCGCCTTGATGACGGTCACCGGGGTCACCGTTCCGTCAGGCGCGAAGATCTGCGTCATGCCAACTTTTTTTCCGATAATTCCGTTCACCATTTTCGGTTACTCCGTAGCGGAAGGCGGGGCGATGCCCCGGGACCGCTTCGAGTCAGTCGTAATTTTCTCCGGTCCCCCGATTCGCCGGGTGACCTCGAGCCCGGTTTTTAACTACCGCCGATCGCGGCCGAAGGCCTTGATCTCGGCGTCGACGCCGGCCGGCAGGTCGAGCTTCATCAGCGCATCCATCGTCTGCGGCGTCGGATCGAGAATGTCCATCAGACGCTTGTGGGTGCGGATCTCGAACTGCTCGCGCGACTTCTTGTCGACGTGCGGAGACTTGAGGACCGTCCACTTGTTCTTGACCGTCGGAAGCGGAATCGGGCCGGCGACGCGGGCTCCGGTGCGCTTGGCGGTCTCGACGATCTCGGCGGTGGACTGGTCCAGCACGCGATAGTCGTAGGCTTTGAGCCGAATTCTGATCTTGTCGTTGAGCATATTTCTGATTCAGTTTCCAGTTGCCAGTTTCCAGTTTCCAGTTGAATCAGCCTTAAAGACTGGAAACTGGAAACCGGAAACCGGAAACTATTATTCGATGATATCCGTGATCGTTCCCGCGCCGACGGTGCGGCCGCCCTCGCGGATGG
>CALBSU010000766.1 GCA_937967285.1 uncultured Acidobacteriota bacterium | reverse complement strand
TAGAGCTGGATAACGGGCTGGTGGGATGGGGCAACGCCGCTCCGGATCAGCACGTAACCGGAGAGACAGCCGAAAGCGTCGAAGCGGCTCTCCTCGACAGTCTGCAACCATACCTGATCGGTCAGGACCCGGCACGGATCGAGAGTTTGTGGCCCGGAATGCTGGAGCACTCCCCGTGTCAGCCGACGGCGATCGCCGCGGTCGACATCGCGCTCTGGGACCTGCTCGGCAAAACGGCCGGTATGCCGCTCTATAAATTGCTCGGCAATGCCCGCGACACGATTGCCACCTCGATCACACTCAGCATCGACGAACACGATGCGACCGTCAGCCGGGCGCTCGAATTCCGCCGCGCAGGCTTCCGGCGGCTCAAGATCAAATGCGGGCTCGATCCGGAGGGCGATATCGCGCGGATCAAAGCCGTTCGTTCAGCGGTCGGCGACGAGGCCGGAATCTGCATCGACGCCAACCAGGGATATTCCGTCGAGCAGGCGCTCAAAGTGGTCGAAGCGCTCGCCGACTGCCGGATAGAATTCATCGAGCAGCCGGTTCCGGCAGACAATCTTGAGGAACTGCACGACCTGTGTCGTCGCTCCGAGATCCCTGTCATGGCGGACGAATCCGTGCTCGACTCGCGTGATCTGCTCGAGACGCCGGCCCCTCTGGTCAATCTGAAGCTGATGAAGACGGGCGGCATCACCGGAGCGCTGCGCTGCAACGCGGTCGCCGAGGCCCGCGGGATCGGCGTCATGCTCGGCTGCATGGACGAATCGAGGATTTCCATGGCCGCCGCGACCCACCTCGCTCTGGCGCTGAACAACGTCGGATACGCGGACCTGGACGGACATCTCGATATCATCGACGATATCGGATCAGGTAATCCTCAGTTGAATGACGGTGTGCTGAGCCTGTCGGACTCCCCGGGGCTGGGTGTTGAAGTTTCCAGTTGAGGAAATATATTAGACGCCAAGGCGCCAAGTTAGCCAAGATGGAATTAAATGGTTGATGCCTCTTGTTTCCTTCATCTCGTCGCTCGAACATCGGTTAAATTCGGATCTTCATTGCCTGAATAAACCTTGGCCAACTTGGCGCCTTGGCGTCAAAAAACTTTTCATGACCTGTGTTCATCGTGCGCCAGGGCGTGGGCGTCTCCGCCGGGGATGAAGAATCCGATCGCCGTGGCGATGATCACGACGATGAATACGAAGACGAAGGCGAGTCTGAGCGAGCCGGCCAGCGAGCCCTGCAGAAATGCGATCGCAGAGCCGGTCAGCGTCTCTCGCGTCTCTGGGCGGATGATCGTCGCGATGTCGGAATGGCTCGCCAGGTGAGCCATCTCTGCCGGAGCCGCCGCCAGCAGAGCCTTGAGCCTCCACCCCATGATCGCACCCATGATCGAAGTGCCGAGCGCCGATCCGATGCTCCGCGAAAACTGGACGGTCGAGGTCGTCGTCCCGATCTGAGCCCTCGCCACTGCGTGCTGCGCGGCGATCATAAGCGTCGCGATCGTCAGTCCTCCGCCCGTTCCGATGAAGACGATGTAGATCGATAGCCAGAGCTTCGTCGTCTCGATCGATACCGTCGATAGCAGGGCCGCTCCCAGCAGCATCGACGCCATGCCGACCATGACCACGGGCTTGTATCCGAAGCGCAGAATCAGCCGTCCGCCGATGATCGAACTTACAACCCACGGAATGATGTACGGGATCAGGATCTGACCGGCCTCAGCGGCATTGGTTCCCATCACTCCCTGCACGAAGAGCGGCAAAAACGACATCGTCCCGATCAGAGCCATCATCGCGAAGAAACCGTGCAGAATGGTCATCCCGACGATCCTGTTTCCGAACAGGTCGAGCGGCAGCAGTGGGTCCGGATGCCGTCTTTCGATCCTGACGAAGACGACCAGCAGCGCCATGCACAGGAATGCGCCGCCGGCGACCAGCGTCCACGGGAAGTTGCGCCCGCGCTCGACCAGCAGCAGCAGCAGAATCAGCGCAGAAGAGAGCGTGATCGTTCCGAGGTAATCGAGCGATGTCCTGCCCCGGCGCTCGTACTTCTCGTTGTACGTCGCCCAGATCATGAGCGCCGAGAGCATGCCGACGGCAGGATGATGTAGAAGCACCAGCGCCACGAAAGCTCGGTGTAGGCCGTCAGATAACCGCCGACCAGCGGCCCGACGAGGCTGGCGATCGCCCACATCCCGCTGAAAAGGCCGATCGTCTTCGTCCGCTGCTCGAGTGTCAGCAGATCCGCCACGATCGTCATCCCGATCGGAAAGATCGCGGCTGATCCGAGACCCTGAATGGTTCTGAATGCGATCAGTTGCGGCATGGTCTGCGCCGCACCGGAGAGCGCCGAACCCAGAATGAACAGCGCCAGCCCGCCGAAGATGGCCGGCCGCCGCCCGAGCAGATCCGCCATCTTGCCCCAGATCGGCGTCATCACCGTCGCCGCCAGAATGTAGGCCGCGAAGACCCAGCTGTAGATCGAGATCCCGCCGAGGCTCGCTACCACCGTCGGCATGGCCGTCCCGACCACCGTGTTTTCGAGCGCGGCCATAAAGATCGACATGGCCACGCCGACCAGCGTGATGTAGGTCTTGACCGATATCGTTGATGAGGGTTCCAGGTCGCTTTGAGTGGCGGACATTGATAATCAGGATTTGCTCAGAAATTTTTGTATGCCGGCCTGACAATCGGGCGTCATCCGGGCGATGGCGTTCATCTCGACCCCGGCGCGAATCGCCTGATCGAAGCTCATCGAATCGGTCTGATAGAGCAGCGACTTCGTCAGCCCGACCGCCGAGCCGCTGAGTTTCGCGATCCCGGCCGCGTACTCCTTCACATCGCTCTCGAACGAATCGTCCTCGAAAACCCGATTGATGAATCCGATCCGTTCGGCCTCTTCCGCGGTCAGCGCCCTGCCGGTGCAGAGCAGCTCGA